>NZ_CP077674.1:0-136402 GCF_019048985.1 Klebsiella sp. PL-2018 | reverse complement strand
AAAGCGCTGGCGAACGTAACGGGCCTGAAGCATCTCCAGACCACCCAGTTCGCTAAGGTGACGATACCTAGCTTTCTCCTCGGTCCGTTTTTTTCCTGCCATCCGGCGATCTCCTTTTTTGTACAAAATTGCTGATCCTAGCTCCAGAAAAATGCGCCATGTGGTAGCGATTCAGATGCACTCAACAAAGTTGCGTTGCGGCATGCATGCACACCAGTTGACCTTGAGTACGCGAGCACACCCGTGCCAGTCTTTACTGATGAGGTGTGCCGACCTGGGGCAACGGAAGCTTGCGTGCATCCTTCAACAACAGCAGTAGCTGCTGCTCCCGTACGGACGATGTCTCAAAGCCGAAGCACTGGTAGAAGCGTGCGGCTTCATCATCGATCGGATGCGTCAGCATGGCCCGCACGCCAGCTTGCTCGGAGATGATGACCGTGCGCCGGATTGCTTCCTACAGAAGCCCCACGCCAATACCGCGCCATGCATATGCTGGTCGACAGCCAACCGCGCCAGAATGACAACGGGCACGGGATACGCCCCCATTCCCTTTCGCACACGGTCAGGCGCTTCCAGGGTATCGATCTGGCCCACAGTCAGGCTGAAATACCCAACGACCCGCTGTTCGTCAGCCACGACATAGGTTTTGGCTGGGCCGCAGGACTGTGACTGCCGGGCATGCCGCACCAGCCAGTCGTAAAAAACTGGCTTTGCCGCAATCGAATTCTTCGAGCACATGACCTGCAGCCAGCACTGACGGCACCGTCAATGCCATCAGCTACTCCACGGTGCAAAGCGCGAGAACAGATCCTTCAGTTCTGCATTGTCCTG
This sequence comes from Klebsiella sp. PL-2018, assembly GCF_019048985.1. Taxonomy (NCBI): domain Bacteria; kingdom Pseudomonadati; phylum Pseudomonadota; class Gammaproteobacteria; order Enterobacterales; family Enterobacteriaceae; genus Klebsiella; species Klebsiella sp. PL-2018. Next base: position 135,571 of record NZ_CP077674.1, on the reverse strand, counting down.
CGCCGGTAGATCCAGTAGCTCCAGAAACGCATGCGACTGGCTGTGCTTATCCGACTTTATTCATGTGAGGCATCAGCCAACAGCCCGTTACTCCTTGCCCGGAACAATCAGGACATCAAGCCGCTCAGCTAGGTCGAGCACGTCGTCGTAAGTGGTCGGATCGTTAACCAGGCTGAGCGACTCACCAGTCTGGCAAAGCGATTCCGGGGAAATCCCGATCACCAAACAATATCATCGCCCGTGCGGTGTCATCCTGCCTGAAACCCATGACATCCCCAGCGCCGTCGGGCATTCCTGATAAATCTTTTCGGCCCATTTGCGGGTCGTTGGGTACTGATCCTTCTCCGTATCGATTAACGCGTTACGAGTAATACCCAACTTACGCAACGGCACGGTGGCAAGATCCACCAGTTCCAGATCCTGGGTAACCTCAAGCGTGGAGTGTACCTGCCCTTCCAGCTTACTTTTATCGTAGGTTTTAACCCCAGGTGTAAACGGGACATCGTGGAAGACCGTCTCCATCATGGCGCAGTCTTTGGTCACACCCGCGTAAATAGTCGGAATGGGCTCACCTTCCGCATTCTGAATAGGACTGAAGCGCGCGTTGCCGAGCCGGCCAGGATTAAACTGCTCGGCTGCGTACCGCTCAGGGTGAACACGGTGCAACACGGTCCCTTTCTTCAGTGAGTACGGGTGGTCTTCAGGGAGCCTGCGGGCGGCAGTGGCGTGGTCCCGGCCTCACGCTGCTCCGCCGGCTCCGCTGCCGCTTTATCCCTGGCAAGAGGCTTAGCCATGCTCTACCCCCTGAACTTCATCCCTGGCGGCGGCAATCACCCGCTCGGGCTGTGTAGCCAGCAGGTCCTGCGGCCGTCTCCCGCCCAGAAAGCTGTTGGCCGACAAGAACCAGAACGCCATCCCCCAACCATCCTTATGACCTTCAAACACCTCGATCACCTGCGCCAGTGCTTTCAGTGGCCGGAAGCCCTCATCCTTGTCCAGACCATAGGCCGGGAAATAATCAACACCATTATGGCGGATAGCGAAGATGCGTCCGGCCTTCTTCCATTTATTCGGCTGCGCGCTCGGATTGGCAGTGCTTAACTGTGCCAGTTGGGTCAGTTGGGCCGCCGTCAGCCAGTCGCCACTCTCCAGAACGGCCTTGCGCGCTTTAATCAGCATCGCTGCTTCTTTGAGAATGCGCGGTGGTGCAGGTGTCGACGGCACAAACACCTCCGCCAGGCGCTCCAGCGTTGCACGGCTTTGATGTTGCTGTTGAAACAGTCCAAACATGGAATACGCCATGTTTGACAGGTTTTCCATCAGAACCTTGGTACCGCTGTGGTTCTGATGTTCAAACGAGAAAACCAGTACGTGCTTGGCATGGGATTTACCGAGGCGGACCGTCACTTCTTTCGGGGTTCCAATCAGAGTGGAAACCCCAGGGTGCTCTTTGTGGACACTCATGGATGCTCTCCCGTGTGGGTTATGAACACGATATAATAATAGCATATCCGAAATAACCTTCCAAAGGATTACTACCGACTCTGTCGCATTAAGAAGTTGTCAGATAACATATTGTTTTTTTGCGATGTTACCTGACTATGCAGCTGATCCGACAAGCCTTCAAACGCCTGCACTATCCTGTTGATATTATTGCTCAGTGTGTTCGCTGGTATCAGGCATACTCACTCAGCCTGCGAAATCTGGAGGAGATAATGGCAGAGCGTGGGATTATCGTTGATCATTCCACACTTCACCGTTGGGTCATTCGCCCGGTACCGCTTCTGGATAAGGCCTTTCGTCGGCATAAACGTACCACAGGACGGCGCTGGCGAATGGACGAAACCTACATCAAAATCAAAGGCCAGTGGAAATATCTGTACCGGGCAGTCGATACGGCAGGCCAGACTATCGACTTCCTGCTGACAGCGAAACGGGACGCCGCTGCCGCCTTACGCTTCTTTCGCAAGGCAATTCGCCATCACGGCGAACCGGTAGTAGTCACTGTCGATAAAAGTGGCGCTAACACCGCAGCGCTGGTCAGGCTCAACGCCGACAAACCTGATGAGGAAACGATTAGCATCAGGCAAAGCAAGTATCTGAACAACCTGGTCGAGCAGGATCACCGAAATATCAAATGTCGAATACGCCTGATGCTGGGATTCAAATCGTTTCGGCGGGCACAGACGATTCTGGCCGGCATTGAGTTAATTCATATGATACGAAAAGGGCAATATCAACATCCGGCAGGTGACGTGATCTCACCTGCGGAACAGTTCTCTTTGCTGGCAGCCTAAACAACCGACAGCGCAACTTTTGCTGGCTCCACATCACTAATGCGACAGAGCTGTTGTGTGCCAGGAACGGGCGTTGCTGTCAGTTCAGTATATTAATCAATATAGGGATTATTGGTTGTTACCGACCCAAACCAATACCACGCCTTCAACATCATTTTTCCCCTTTGTCCAAAATGCGTTCACCTTGCCACAGTCTGGCTACGTACGACTCATCATTATGCAGCGAATTGGGGGAGGATGGAGGGGGAGGAGACTCTCCTGTCATGGCTTTTACTTCTCGATAAACAACAACGCGAGAACATTTTCGAGCATGGTGAGAACGACCTGCGGATCGGGCTTATCGAGCGCCCCTAACGCCAAGCCGCGCTCGAGCGTAACGATAAAGCTGGCAAATGTGGCGGGCGTCATGTGATAAGGCAACTCCCCAACTTTCTGTGCCAGACGAGCTTCTTCTTCCAGCCACTGCACGAACGCGGCACGTTCATCCCGCAACTGGTTGGATAATTCCCCTTCCCCGGTCTGAAACGCCAGAGCGGAAAAAGTCATCATGCAGCCCAAAGGTTTGTCGTTACAGCTAAACAGGATGAAAGCGGCCGTCAAAAAGGCAGTGATGCGCTGTTGAAAGCTTAACCCTTTATTCTCGAGGGTTTGCTGAAGCCCTTGCAGCCACGTCTGCCGATAGTAGGCCAGGGCTGCAGCGTACATCCCTTCTTTGTTGCCAAAAGCCAGGTACAAAGAAGCGGGTTTCATGCCTGTCGCTTGTGTCAAATCGGAAATGGAGGTTGACGCATAGCCTTTTGAAGCAAAGACCTGGAACAAAGCCCCGACCAATGCCTCTTCCGACATGAGCTTGGGCCGCCCAGTTTTCTTACTTTTTATCATGATGTTACCTTACATTTTAATAGTTTCGCATAACGTATTTTACCTTATTTTTGAGCAATCGCTAAAAAAATATTTGCACCCACAATCCAGCCAGGCTATATATTTTAGCGACCACTAAAAAACGTCCTCTAAGGAGAACATCATGAAATAGATCATCATTGCTTCAATCCTGGCATTCAGCGCAGTCCCTGCTTTTGCACAAAACACGACAGAAATTACGCAGTCGCACCAATGTGAACTGTTGCGCATCGGGAGTATCACCGCCTCTATCGGCACCATTGATGAGTTAACGCATCAACTTGCGGCAAAAGCTCAGAATGCCAGGGCTGATTATTTTCGGATCAACCATCTGAATACCAATCAACTCGGTTATGCCACGGCAACGCTTTATAACAATGCCGATGCCAAAGCGTAATTAGAAACAACTCTCTTGTTGATATTAAAAATATGTAGCCACACATGCTGCAGCAATTTCAACCAGGAAATACATTATGAAAAAGTCACTGAAAATTGCACTTATCGCCTCTCACCTCGCACTATTTGGTATTGGTTTCGGCGCAGGAATATATATCTTACCAGTCCTGACCGCGGAAAAAAATTCCACCACGGAAGAGATCCAAACCGTTAAAGACAATGCACGCTATAACGGTGTCTTTGATAAAAACCAGAAAGGCAGCAATGCTGTGCACTGGGCAGAAGGCAAGCTGTATGTGAATGATAAAGAGATAGCCTTTGAAGGCAGCGTCGCGCCCGGACCGGATTACAAGATCTACTTGACCAAAAACCAGGCCAATGATCGTGAATCCTTCATGAAAATCAAAGAAGACTCACTTTATATTGGCGACCTTAAAAACTTCGGTAATTTCAAAAAGAGCCTTCCGAATGGTGTCAATATTGACGAATACACCACCGTACAAATCTGGTGTGAGAAATTTGAACAGTTTATTTCTTCGGCTTCGTTCAAATAAACAAGTTCATAGCGGAATCACTTATCCTGGCTCTGTCGCATTAGTGATGTGGAGCCAGCAAAAGTTGCGCTGTCGGTTGTTTAGGCTGCCAGCAAAGAGAACTGTTCCGCAGGTGAGATCACGTCACCTGCCGGATGTTGATATTGCCCTTTTCGTATCATATGAATTAACTCAATGCCGGCCAGAATCGTCTGTGCCCGCCGAAACGATTTGAATCCCAGCATCAGGCGTATTCGACATTTGATATTTCGGTGATCCTGCTCGACCAGGTTGTTCATTAATAGGAATTAAAACCTGAAACTGAACAACAAACAACCACCATTTTTGACTCCCGGCCAGCGCTGACGGAGGTCTGGTGATTGTTTGCTTCAATCGGTAATCGCTCATTTATCGGTGATATCGATTAACTGACCGTCTTTTAAACTTTCCCTGCGCTGCGGACGGATCTTCCCTGCATCCGCGCCTAACCGCACATTTTCATCTGCGCCAGCTGCTCATGCCGTGCCACCAGTTCCGCAAGCCGCAGCCCCCGTTTCAGCCCGCTGAAACACATTATCTTCCCGCACAAAATGCACGCCAGTGGGTCCACTTTCAGCAGCCGCTGGTACAGCCCCCGCCATGTCACCTTCCGCGCCGTTTTACGCTGCGTCTCTGTTAACAGATACACGACTTCCAGCACGGCCCGCTTTGACGGACTCAGAAAACCGTAATACCGCACCATCCGGAACCGCTTCTCCGGCACGTGCCAGGAGAAGCGTTCCATAAACTCATCCCCGCTCAGCGTCAGCATCTCCTCCTGCTTTGTCCGGTGACTGCGGTAGCGCATGATAATTTCATCCCGCCCGGCGTAGTGCTCCAGCCGGCTCATCGACACCGGGGGCTTCTTAAGGTAAGCCCCGAAGTACATCGCCACGTGCGTGGCGTTGTCCATCACCTTCGACACCCGCACATTCAATTTTCTCCTGTTCGCCGCAGGCCATAACAAGTCGCAGCCGTCAGGCTGCCTACTTGATGAGGCAGACAAGGAATTTATCGGAAAAAGCAGAGGCGATCACAATCGTCTGGGAATTGCCCTGCAAATAGGGTGCGTGCGTTTTCTGGGCACCTTTCTCACCGATATGAATCATATGGCTCTGTCGCATTAACGGAGGTAAGTCAGTAAAGCCTCGTGTTGCCACTTATTCAGGCAGCCAACAGATAAAATTGTTCTGCCGGTGACAATCCATCACCTTGCAGATGCTGTCCTTTGCGTATCATGTGGATTAACTCAATACCTGCCAGTATCGTCTGTGACCGGCGAAATGATTTGAATCCCAGCATCTGACGTATCCTGCGTTTGATATTTCGATGATCCTGCTCAATCAGGTTATTCAGATACTTGCATTGCCTGATGGTAATGGCTTCTTCCTCAGGGTTGTCGGCATTGAGCGTGGCCAGAGCCGCAGTATTCGCGCCGCTTTTATCTATCGTGACCACTTCAGGCTCGCCGTGGTTACGGATAGTTTTGCGGAAGAAGCGCAGCGCTGCTGCCGCATCCCGTCTGGCGGTAAGCAAAAAGTCGATGGTCTGGCCGTCGGTATCCACTGCGCGGTACAGATACTTCCACTGACCTTTGATTCTGATGTAGGTTTCATCCATACGCCATCGCCGACCGACTGTGCGCTTATGTCGGCGAAAGACCTTATCCAGCAACGGCACCAGGCGGATAACCCAGCGATGGAGCGTGGAATGATCAACGACAATGCCGCGCTCAGTCATCGTTTCCTCCAGATTACGCAGGCTCAGGGCATAAGCCAGGTACCCGCGAACACTCTGGGCAATAATATCGACGGGATAATGCAGCCGCCTGAAGGCATTTTGGATCAAAGGCATGGTCAGGTAACATCTTAAAAAATAGCATGTTACCCCACGATCCCTTAATGCGACAGAACCACGTTTTGTACGGTTGGCCCTCAAACCCCGTTATTGGGTAAGCTATAAGTTTTGCAAGGAAAAAGGATTAAAAATGGCTGTTACATGCCCAAAATGTGGTTCAGACAAAACACAGAAAAGAAACATTGGTACAAAGGTAGCAGGTGGAGCTGGTGCAGCCGCTGGAGGAATTGGCGCAATCGCCGGTGGGAGTGAAGGAGCCACCGTAGGAGCTGCAATTGGTTCAGCAATATTCCCAGGTATCGGGACTGTTGCCGGGGGGGTTATCGGTTTTCTTGGCGGTCTGGCAGCAGGTGCGGCTGTGGGTGCTGCTGCAGGAAAAGCAGTAGATGAATACATCTTAGATAAGTACAAATGTAATGCCTGTGAAAATACCTTCAGTGATGACTGATTTACCATAACATCCCTTGCCCGCACCGCCCCTGCCGGGTTCGCCGCGACAGGGGCGGAAGTCAGGTATAAAGGGCAACAAACCACCCGATAAACCGCCCCTGTCACGGCTGATATAATTTAAACACATGCATATTCATGCAGCCAGACGCATCAGCATTACTTACGTCACAAAACAGAGCTGTAACCGCCATTTCTGGTGGTTTTCTGTGTGAAAAACACCTAATCGCCATACTCCCTCTCTCCGAGCGTTTTTATCCGCTGCGGAACACTTCTGATCACCTCTTCGTGCCGTATAGGGGTTGTAAGCAGGAACCCGCCAAAATTTTGTGGCGTCAAAAATTTAATTGGCCCAGACAGCAATAGGGGATTCTTCGCCGGAAATCTGGATTTTTCTACGACCTGTAACGCCGAGCGTTAACCCCAGTTACTGGCTGACCCGTTTCGCGATAATTGAAAAAATCAGAGGCTCGACCTCAGTCGGCTTCCCGCCGTTAAAGTTGGGATTGTGGACCTGTTGATACGGAAACTGGCTTTTATCAGCAGCCCAGGTGGAAGTGTCGGTCGAGTCCGTCAAGGTGGTGTAAATTCAGATCCGGCCTTCCGGTCCGGTAATATGTCTGTTAAGCGCTGAGTGGCAGCGCCTCGATTACTTCAGTTTCAGCGGCCTGGTCTATCTCCGTCATAGTATGTTGTGGCAGATAACGGTTCTGCAGCAGCCATTCCGTTCTGTTCCGTCAGCACGGCCCCCAGAAGTCGGGTTATGCTCTCTTCATTGGGGAAGATGCCCACTACGTCAGCACGCCGCTTCACCTCTTTGTTCAGGCGTTCCAGTGTGTTGGTGGAGTGGATCTTCACCCGATGCGCTTTAGGGAAGCTGAAGTATGCCAGCACATCTGCTTCGGCCTCGTCCATTGATAGGAATTAAAACCTGAAACTGAACAACAAACAACCACCATTTTTGACTCCCGGCCAGCGCTGACGGAGGTCTGGTGATTGTTTGCTTCAATCAGTAATTGCTCATTTATCGGTGATATCGATTAACTGACCGTCTTTTAAACTTTCCCTGCGCTGCGGACGGATCTTCCCTGCATCCGCGCCTAACCGCACATTTTCATCTGCGCCAGCTGCTCATGCCGTGCCACCAGTTCCGCAAGCCGCAGCCCCCGTTTCAGCCCGCTGAAACACATTATCTTCCCGCACAAAATGCACGCCAGTGGGTCCACTTTCAGCAGCCGCTGGTACAGCCCCCGCCATGTCACCATCCGCGCCGTTTTACGCTGCGTCTCTGTTAACAGATACACGACTTCCAGCACGGCCCGCTTTGACGGGCTCAGAAAACCGTAATACCGCACCATCCGGAACCGTTTCTCCGGCACATGCCAGGAAAAGCGTTCCATAAACTCATCCCCGCTCAGCGTCAGCGTCTCCTCCTGCTTTGTCCGGTGACTGCGGTAGCGCATGATAATTTCATCCCGCCCGGCGTAGTGCTCCAGCCGGCTCATCGACACCGGGGGCTTCTTAAGGTAAGCCCCGAAGTACATCGCCACGTGCGTGGCGTTGTCCATCACCTTCGACACCCGCACATTCCATTTTCTCCTGTAGTGCCGGTCCAGAAAGCGATTCCAGTCCTGCCTGCTGCGACTTTCTGCAGCCAGGGTTGCCGGTATCTCCAGCCGCCAGAATTCCCGGCGCAGCAGGTCAGTGATACGCCAGCGCCACATCGGCATCACGTTGCGGGCGTAAAACTGCACTTTCTTCCAGGTACTGGCGTCAGTAATCCCGCCGGCCGTTGTGGAAAGGTGAATATGCGGATGCCACTGCTGGTCGCGCCCCCAGGTATGGATGACGCTGAAGCAGTCCGGTAGAAAGTCGCCCCGCCGGCCGGTTTCCAGAACAACATCAGCCGCGAGGCGGCTCATTTCGGCGAGCAGCCAGCGGTTATGGTCTATCAGGGGCCAGAACTCACAGGGGAGGGTGAAGGTGATGTGCTGCCATTCACCGTCGGGCACCAGGGCGAGAAGATACTGTATCCAGACTTCGCCGGCTTTTACGCCGCAGTGTGGCAGGAGCGGCTTTTACAGCGAAAACAGACTTTTTTGAGTGACCACATCCGGGGTCAGGGCATTGCCAGCATGTGTATCCCATGAGCGTGGTGCCGCAGGCCATGATTTTAGTGACGGCCTCAATGACGGCGGGACGAACAGAGCCTTCAGGCTGTTTGTGATACCAGCTAAGCCAGCAGTTGCCCTGCTGAAAGATATCGGCGAAGCGGGGAAGCATAATCATTTCACAGAAGAAGTGTGAGCCCGGGTTATAACAGTCGCCGAAGGCCATGACAAGTCGCAGCCGTCAGGCTGCCTACTTGGGCAGGGCCGAACATACGGCATGAAGGCCCGGCTGCCGGAGAAGCTGGATTATCTCTGGCGCTCCTGCCATGGCGATATTGCCGAACAGAGTGACCTGTTCCGCCTGACGTATGCCTTCGAGCTCGCCAAAGATGCTGGCTGGATTTACAATTTGCTGACCGACCGGGAATGGACCGGCCGTCATGGGTGAAGCTGAATGCCGGCATTAACGGCATTTACGCCCTGCGCAGCAGCATTGATAATGGCTTTGATGAGAACGGCAGGGGGCGCTATCCCCTGGCTGTTCGCATCACCGGGAATATTGAGGCTGTGACGGAGTTGTTTGCCATGTGTGGCTGGATGGTGACGCCTCGCGATGGAGACGTCATGCCTTATGAATTTTTGCTGACGGTTATCGTTTAACTATCTGGCTGAGAATGAATTTTTTTTCAAAAAAGGAGTGAAGGGTATGAGAATTTCCTGGGCTGCGCTGTTGCTGTTTTTAAGTACGGCAACAGGCGCTGCAGATAATTTTATTACTTTTGTTTGCACTGGTAATACCGGACGGAGCCCTATGGGTGAAGCACTGAGTAAACATTATATATCAGAACGAAACCTCGATATTGTTGCTCAGTCTCGTGGTGTTAATGTTGACCCTGGTGAAATCACGCCAGAGCAAGGGACCGTCATTACGCTTAAAGCAAGGGGTATTGATGTTTCATCTCACAGGGCTACGCAACTGACCGGGAACGACATTTCTGAATCCGGCCTGCTGCTGACAATGACCGGGAAACACCGTGATAAAATACTGTCTCAGTACCCGGAAGCTAAGGGCAAGGTATTTACAGTCTATGAGTATGCAAAAGGAAACAGTGAAGATTTAAGTGACCCGTACGGGATGCCTCTTTCAGCATATAAAGCCCTTGAAACTCAGCTTGATGAGTTATTACCTCTGGCTCTGGATAAATTTGATAAACAAAACCGCGTCAGCAAACGTTAAGTTTTTTCTATTTCAGGTCAAATGAAGACATGAGGCTCATGATTGAAAATTATTTTAATGCGACATGGTAAGCCTGCCTATTCCAGCAGTAGAAGACTATTAAGCGATGAAATGTTCGGATGGATAAATCAATATAACTTATCGGACATTGGCAGTGACGTTCCACCTGAAAGCTGTAAGCGTGCTGCAAGCATCGCATCAAAGGTTGTGTGCAGTGATTTGCCCAGGGCGGTTTCATCAGTTTATGCACTGGGATGTGAACCTGGCCTTATCGATAACGTCTTCAGAGAAGTTGACCTACCTGTTATTACAATGCCTGCAGTAAAGCTACAGCCAGGTTGCTGGTCTTTTATATTTCGCATAATGTGGCTTATGGGGATATCACCAGGTGCGGAAACCCTGGGGGATGCGAAAAGAAGGGCTGTTCGTGCAACTAACATGCTGATAGACCTTGCCAAAGAATCAAAAGGGCCGGTATTACTCATAGGGCATGGCATAAATAACAGGATAATTGCCAAAGAATTGATTTCCAGAGGATGGGAGGAACAACACCGACAACACACTGGTTTCTGGACTATGCGAACTTATGAGTGTTGAAAGAAGTTTAAGGACTTTGCCGTATTCGAGCCTAAAAGGAAAGTAAATATGGCTATTAAAAATATTACTGAAGTGCCTGATGATAAGCTTCGTGTCACCTACAAAACCGTTGAAAACGTCGAAACCATACAAGACTTAATTGATGACATGTTGGATACTTTGTATTCAACCGATAACGGTATAGGATTGGCAGCCGCACAAATCGGCCGTACTGAAGCTGTTGCTATCATCGATATATCCGAAACTCGGGATCAACCGCTAATCATGGTTAATCCTTGTATTATTGAACAGGAAGGGAGCATAGACAGTGAAGAAGGATGTTTATCGGTGCCAGGAGTTTACGCACAGGTAAAGCGTTATCAAAAAGTCAAAATTCATGCTCTTGACCGTAAAGGCGAGGCATTCACCATTGAAGATAGCAGTTATCTTGCCATCGTGATGCAACATGAAATTGATCATCTTCATGGAAAGGTGTTTATTGATTATTTATCACCATTGAAAAGAAAAATGGCAATGAAGAAAATTAGAAAAACTCAAAAATTGAAAAATACAATTTTTTAAAAGTGAAGTAACTATCTGATATACCGAAACATAATGGATGTAGAATCATACCCTGGTTATCCCCCCCCCCGAAAAACCGGTGTGGTGAGGCGTAGAAGGATGCCTCGAACGGATTGTGGTTGGCTGCATGATTTTCCAGAAATCCTCGACAATCTCGTCGAGGATTTACAGTTTCTGTCGCTAAGAAATTAATTTCCGACCGTTGCTTTTTGTTTTATCTTCAGGATAGGTTTCAGTCTCGGTGACAGCATTCTTTTGCGATGCTGAAGTATTATTGCTCGCATTCGTTCCTCCTAGCTTAATAGACATAAGTATTTGCTCTATTTCGCTGTACGAAAGGTTGTGTGTTAGTAGTTCACACAAAAGAAAAGGGAGTCGGGCATCCTGTCGGTATAAAGCGAGACCCGCCGCAAGAGCCGCGCGGCTTAGCCTACCTCGCTCTCCTTGCGGGACACTATCCAGGGTAGTGCTTACCACATTATCAGCCATATTACTTTCGGGATTAATTTTGAAAGTAATCGTTCTGCGCTTATCCATTATTAGTTTCCAATAAGGTACATGCCATTAACCAGATCGAACTGTGAAGTTTCGGTTTTATAAAAACGGTCGTCCCTGATCATTGTGTGTTTATGCACTGCCTCACTAATGAGTTCTGCGCCTCCACCTATTACCATGACGTGAGTGAAGCCTGTAAATGAGTCGATTACATTAAGTACGCGATTAATTAACTTTTTAAGTTCATCATTCATTACCTGCAAAACTAACGGTATTTTGATTTCATCATTGATTCTATTTTTAAGATAATCGATATCGTTTCTGTGGATAATAATGTCATCCGCAAGAAAACTACTTCCTTTTGTTCTGGCAATTGATAACGCTTCTTTAACGGCGGAAGTGACCATTGAAACACCAAGGGATGAGTCTCCGTGTATCTTGCTGATCCCTGATAATTTACCCATTACTTGAGAAATATCCAATGTTGTCCCTCCGAGGTCAATGATCAGGAGTGAATCAAGTTCATTTAATTCCTGAAGAACTTCGTAACCAGCAGGTATTGATTCAGGCATGACTTTCACATCTTTAATCGTGAAAGTTTCGCCGTCATTGAGTGTTATCTTTCTTTTCAGATTTTCTTTCTTACGTTCAATATTTTTAGTATTAGGCTGATTATCTCTTCCATAATATTCAGTCAGAGGAAGTGTACATACAATGTCTACTTCCCCCACAGGCAAACCACTGGTTAGGAGTGCGTGCTGAACGGCAACCACATTTAAGTCACTGTACTGCCAGGCTACGTTCGTCGTAACCACTGCGTCTGGACTTATTGGGTCGAAAGTGTAGTGCTCATTATTGAGGCTGTAGTTGAACACCTTTTTTTCGCTAAATGATACCGCCCATTCGCGCTTAAAACTGTTCGGACTTATATGTTGTTGTACCTGTCCTGCGTCATTCCACTGGAGTTTTACGTTCGTAGAACCATCATCGATGAAAACTTGCATCTGGTCACCTTAGGGGTATTTGTGGGTTGGTTATGGGTAAAATCTGGATTGTGAGTGGGTATTTTACAACAACAAATCCTAGTTGGCACCAAAAATAATCCATAAAGCATCTGATATGGTTACATTATGGGTAAAATACGGGTTTGAAATGGTAAGAATGTGGTCGAGATATGTTAGCTAATTAGTGCAGTAGGAATTGAGTCCCATCTTGTCGTATAGGCTGGCGAAAGCATCTCCCGCTTCATCTGCCACTCAGGGGTAATCCCTCGCCCCGCAAACCAGACTTTCCCCAGACCCGAGTGATTGATGCTGTCGACGGCTCTCATCAGCGCTTCGCTGTTGGCGTGGGGCTGCACATCATCAAACAGACTCAGCTGCGAGATGCCGGTGGGGGTGAAGTCATTCAGCATCACGCCTGCTTTGGCGTATCGATGGCCGGGGACCCAGATGCGATCCAGTGAGCGGACGGCGCTGGCGATAATATCCCGGGTGTCTTTCGTCGGTACCGGCAGACCTTCGCTGGCTATGTTGCCGTAGTAAGGTTCATTCGCGGCGAACGGCGACGTTTTCACAAACACACCGATATGCCGGCAGTGCTGCCGTTCGCCCCGCAGCTTCTCCGCCGCACGCTCTGCGTACAGGCAGACCGCTTGTCGCATCGCATCATACTCTGTGATGCGTTCACCAAAACTCCGGCTGCAGACGATTTGCTGTTTTGCCGGCGGTGCTTCTTCCAGGCTGATGCAGCTTTCCCCGTTAAGCTCGCGTACCGTGCGCTCGAGAACCACGCTGAAATTCTTGCGGACAAACGCCGGATGCGTCTGCGCCAGCTGCAGGGCGGTGATGATACCCATCGTGTGCAGCTTTTTAGATAACTTCCGGCCGACGCCCCAGATTTCTTCCACCGGCTGCAGCGAGAGCAGCTTTTGCGTTCGCCGGGGATTGCCGGTGGTCAGCGCCAGCACGCCGCCGAACTGTTTCCACTGCTTCGAGGCCCATTGTGCGCTTTTCGCCAGGGTTTTGGTGGGACCCATTCCGACACCGATAGTCAGAGCAGTATGCCGTTGAATGTGCTCCCGCAGCTGGCGCCCGAAGTCCTCGAAGGAAATACAGTTGTCGATGCCTGCGACGTCCAGAAACATTTCGTCAATACTGTACTGCTCAACGCGGGGGGAGAGCGCTTCCAGGCAGCGCATGACGCGCTCAGACATCGAATGGTACAGCGAATAGTTGCTGGAGAAGACCACAATCCCCAGGCGTTCTGCCGTCGCCTTCAGCCTGAACCACGGTTCGCCCATCGGAATGCCGAGGGCCTTCGCCTCCGCGCTGCGGGCAATCACGCAGCCGTCATTGTTGCTGAGGACGATGACCGGCCTGTCCCGCAGGTCGGGGCGAAACACCTTCTCGCAGGAGGCATAGAAACTGTTGACGTCAGCAAGGGCAAACATGTTTTCTCCGGACTACAGGCGTGACCGGGTGCGATGAAGGAAATGCGTCACCACGCCGAACAGCGTGAGCGTGTCCGGGTACAGCGTCGGAAAGGCCGGGTTCATCGGCTCCAGCGCCGGTCGCGGACGTAGCCGCAGGCGCTTCACCGTAAACCCGCCGTCCATTTCGGCGATGACGACATCGCCTTCCTCTGCTGTTTCCGCCCGGTCCACAATCAGAATGTCGCCGTCATACAGGCCGAGGTCCCGCATGCTTTCCCCGCTGGCGCGGAGGAAGTAGGTGGCTGACGGATGCCGGATGCACAGGCTGTTCAAATCCAGCTCCTGCTCGACGTAATCCCCGGCCGGACTCGGGAATCCGGCCGGGCAGGTGTCAGCAAAAAACGGGATGGCCATCGGCGTGGGTGATGCGGAACAGGCCTGCAGCTGTGACCGGGGGAAAACGGGTTCGTTTTTCATGGCAACCAGCTGTCGTCCTGCCAGATAGCTTCGAGCGTTTCCATCACATCCGCCTTCTCGCGGTCATTGCGTGCGCCGCTGACGTTCAGGCTGCTGTCGGAGCCTTTGCCGATATTCAGCCACAGCTTCGGGTGTTGTGGCGTCAGGCGGCGCTCAATTTCCTGCTGCAGAGCAGCAAAGGTGCCGGTGGGCATGGCTTTGACCTGGGCCGGGGAGAAACGGACAGAAATCTGTAACATAAGCACTCCGCAAATAACTGTATGGATATACAGCGAAGATACGCATAGCGCTTCCCGCTGTCAATCTGCCGGATCTTTCATCTGGTCAGGAAATAACCATGCCGATCCCGCAGGCCTGCGGCACTTGTCAGGCCCGTCCTCGATCCGATCAATGGAGGTTGTCCACAGGGTTGTCGCCGTTTTTTCCCCGCATTTTGTGGATATGTCTGCCTGCCACCCGCTGCCAGTATCTCGCGTCCGGCCCTGTACGGGGCGGGCGGTATTTTCTGCTCAGGCCCGGCGTCGTTGAGAGTGTACGTCAGCCCCTCGCCCTTTAAGGAACGCCCTTCAAGCCGCTTTCGCGGCATATCCTCGCCGTCATAAGGCCGACGACTCGGTATTCCACGGTCGGCCTGACCCGCGACCGGACGCGATGAACAGGCAGCGTGCGGCAGGGAACGGTATCGCGGTGATGCCTCCTGTCCACTCAGACAACTGAGGAGCTGCTCATGCCGAACTGGTGTGCCAACCGACTGACGTTCAGCGGGATTCAACACAATACCGACGATCTGCGCGCGTGGATCAAAGGCGAGACATTGCCCCTGCCCGGACGGGCAAAGCGGGAAGCGATTCAACTTTTCCTGGCAGGCTGCGCAGGCCTCCTGCGCCCGGACACCGACACGCTTTATCCGGCCTTTCCGGCGCTGACCGCGCACGGTGTGGCCACGAAAAGCACGCCCGCATCGCAGGCATTCACGCGCTGGCTGGCGCTGTTTACCGACGGCGCAGAGCTGGACACCGAAACCTGCCAGACCCTGCATCAGTGCTGGCTGGATTCGGGTATCCGCGACGCACGCTGGCAGATGCTGGATGAATATACGACGTCGATGATTGAACGCCTGTACCGCCAGAAATCCTGCGACTGGAGCAATATTTTCCGGCCGCAAGACCCGGAGTCCTGGTGGAACACGCTGTGCGATGGCACTGACCCTGACACGGGCGGTGAACCGATGGATTTTCGTCTGGTGCTGCCGACCCGTCCTGATATCGAGGTGAACGGTTTCAACGGCGGTCTGCTGGACAGTATTCCGTCCGCATATATGTATTACCTCAGCCGCTACGGCTGCAAATGGCCGGCGGGCTATGACGTGAATATCAGCCACGACGGCGACAGCACGCTGACGGTGGATTTTGACACCCCGTGGAGTCCGGTGAATACAGACGTGGTGGCGGCGCTGAGTTCGCTGCACGGCGCAGAGATTGAGCACTGGTACGCGGAGCAGGGATGTGATTACTGCGGTTACGGGCGCTACAGCAATGGCGAAATCACCGAACAACTCAGCGACAGTCTGGAATGGGGAGAACCTGACCCGGAAGACGAGGACTGCTGCCCGGATGTGACCGGCCCGGCATGGCTTATCGACAATATCGCGCACTTTGGTGGCTGAACAGGAGGCGGGCGGGAAACCGCCCGGCCTAACGATGGAAAGACGCATGACCGTTAAGGCATTCATTGCCCGACTGGCGCAGTACCCGGAAGACGCGCTGTGCTGCGGCACGTTCTGGCTGGCTGATGATTTTCTCTCGCTGGACGCCACGCTCACGGAGGACGACATCGACGCTGCGATGGAACTGGCGCAGGACAGCCATGACGCTGGTATCGGATTTAACTGGGACACTCTGCAATCCGCTATCGACGAGGTGAAACGCGTATGAATACCTGGCTTGTCGGAATGAGCGTCGATGTTGATGGCATCGAAATGATGGTGAATTTTCTCGTCTCCGCGCCCGACCTGGCGCGTGCCGAGAGGGGTATTCTGGCGATGGGGCGCACATGGTGGCCAGCGTTAAACCGGGAGGAAGACGGACACCGCTGGCTGTACCCGCAGGGTGTCGTCTGGTTCAACAGCATCATCCTGCTCGATGACGTGGAAAACAGCATCCTGCGCGGCCTCAAATTTCTCGACGCGTGGGTGATAACGGGTGCACCCGATGCTCCTGTAATCACGGATGAATACGGAAACGACTGGCGGGATATTACCCGCTGACATCCTCCAGACCGGGTGCTCTGCCCGGTTTTTTGCCCTTCTGATGCCGTCGCCTTTCTCCGGCTCCGCTTTTCTTCCGCGACCGCCGGGCGGCGCGGGGGGATGAACCTGCCACCCGCTGCCAGTGTCTCGCGTCCGGCCCTGTACGGGGCGGGCGGTATTTTCCGCTCAGGCCCGGCGTCGTTAAGAGTGTACGCCAGCCCCTCGCCCTTTAAGGAGCGCCCTTCAAGCCGCTTTCGCGGCATATCCTCGCCGTCATAAGGCCGACGACTCGGTATTCCACGGTCGGCCTGACCCGCGACCGGACGCGATGAACAGGCAGCGTGCGGCAGGGAACGGTATCGCGGTGATGCCTCCTGCTCCCCTCAGGCTACAGGAGTGCTGCTATGTCCAGATTCATTCTCGGGAACTGTATTGACGTGATGCGCGGATTCCCCGACCGCGCCGTGGACCTTATCGTCACCGACCCGCCATATCTTGTGGGCTTCAAAGACCGCTCAGGGCGCCAGATTGCCGGGGACGTCACCGACGAGTGGCTGGAGCCTGCCACGCAGGAGATGTACCGCGTCCTCAAAAAAGATGCCCTGATGGTCAGCTTCTACGGCTGGAACCGCGTTGACCGCTTTATGGCGGCGTGGAAAGCGGCGGGCTTCTATGCGGTGGGCCAGATTGTGTTCACCAAAGACTACAGTTCGAACCGCCGCAGCGCCAACGGACGCCGGGGATTCGTGAACTACTGCCATGAAGGGGCGTATCTGATGGCGAAAGGCCGCCCGACCCCGCCGCTTAACCCGCTGCCGGATGTGATGCCGTTCCCGTATACCGGCAACCCGCTTCACCCCACCCAGAAACCCGTGGAGGCGTTACAGCCGCTGATTGAGTCATTCAGTGCGCCGAACGCGATTGTGCTCGACCCGTTTGCCGGGAGCGGTTCGACCTGCGTCGCCGCCTTCCGTGCCGGACGCCGCTACATCGGCATTGAAATGCTGGAGCAGTATCACCGCAAAGGTGCCGAACGCCTGGCCGCGATGCGCCGCGCCGTGAACACCCCGGCGGCGAACGACGAATATCTGCCGGAGGCCGCGTAATGAACTACGACGGACACGAAGCATTGCGCCGCGACATGGCCGGACTGGCCAACAACATGTGCGACCTGAAAACGACTCTGAAAGTGCTGGAAGACACGTACCACTACCAGCATGACGGGCTGCCGGAGCGGCTGGCTGGCGTGAGCCTGCGCCGTATCAGCGTCCTGATGGACGAGGCATTCAATATCGCCCTGTTACTCGACGAATCATTCAGAGACTGAACCCCGGGCGGCGACGCCGCCCTGCCTGAAAGTGGAGAAAAAATCATGCTGTACGGAACCCGTAAGGAACTGAACAAAAAACTGAAACGCATGTTTGGCAATGACGAACGCTATGCCCTGCTGGTCTGGACGAAAGAGGACGTGATGGCACAGGCGGAGAACATGACGGAGGCCGAAGCCGACACGCTGCTGGCGCTTATCGGGCGCACAGGGACAGGTGAGCACACCGAAGAAGGCGTGTCATTCCGCACCGTTCAGGCGCTGTATGCCGGGATTCAGGGCAATACCCCGCGCGTGAGCGTCCCCGCCGATACGCTGGCGCGTATCACGGATATTGCCGCAAGGGCTGTCAGCGGGGAAGACGCGCAGGCGTGGCCCCTTGTGCAAAAGCACTACCCGAGCGTTGCGGACGCTCAGAAAGATATTGCCTGGCTGGAAAACGAAATCGCCGCTTAACCCGACCGCCCCGCTGAACGGCGGGCACTCACCGAAGGAAAATCACCATGAGAAACGACACCCTGAACGCGCTGATCCTGCGCCACGGCGACCGGATGCTACAGGATGCGGGCTGGCCGCAAAAAATCAGCATGATGCAGATCGCGCCCGAAAACATGCCCGGCTGGCTCGTTGCCTGCGGCTCGCTCGATGCCGCGCAAATTCTGACGCTGGTCACGCACCTTTGCCAGCCGCTGACGTTCGGCAAGGCGGAACTGCTGACCGCCAGCGCCCGGCGACTGGCGGGAACCCCTGCCCGGCTGCATCTGTACCCCGTGAAACGCGATGCGCCCCCGGAACATCTGGCTGACGCGATGAGCCTGCACCTGCCGTTTGCCGAAGAATGGCTGACCCGTGCGGAGTGCGACGATCTGCTGGCCTTCCTCAGAAGCAGCATTGACACGATTTGCAGCATTGCCAGACAGGACGCGCACCGCCTGGCTGCGGCCCTGAAACCGTCCGCCACGCCGCGACTGATGGAGCGCGGGTTGGGGGACTGGCGACTGCTTGCTGACGAATACGCCGACGACTGGCCGCCCGTCACCGATACGGATCGTCTGGATGCCGTGCTGGATGCGGTACTGGTGCGCGGCGCCCGCTTTTGCCCGGTACTGCTGACGCTGGTTAACGAGCGCGAGGAGGAGATCGAAGCCGAGGGCTTTCTGGCGCATACGCTGATTATTCCTGGCGATCCGGCCCGTCGCTGGTTCGACCGCGCCGCGCTGAAAAACATGATTATCGGCGTGCGCAACGGACTGGCGCAGGACGATTAAACGCACGGGGAAGGGAAGAACCTTCCCCGCCTTTACCGGCGCGGGATGAGAACAGGCAACAAGGATGTCGCCGGGCGGCTCCGCATTACCCGGCCCGCCTGTTGCCGGGCCTTGTGGTGATAAACGCCCTTTGCCTGCCCCGTGCGTGTGCGGCCGTTGCCGTGACTCCATCGTAGCCGGGCTGTCACGAATGCAAGGGTAAAATGAACGCGGCGGTCACCCGGTACCTCCTTCCCGTCCGCCGTGATTTTCCGGTTGCTCGCCCGCGCCGGCGCGGACTCCCCCTGCAACTCCCGTCCGCCGTGCGCGTCAGGCTGCGGCTTCCCTTGCGCCCCTGCATTCGTGACTGACCGCCCGTCTTGTCTGGAGTCACGGCACCGCCCGGTGTCGCTTCTCATGTTAAGCCGGAGGCTCATTATGTTACACGCTCAGTCTGCTACCACCGCTACCCCTGTTCGCCCGTCTGCGCTGTTCGATTTTCTCCCCACGCTGTTTGGTGCGGACTACGTGAGGGCCGAGGGCTGCATTTATGCCTACGCCGACAAGTACATTCAGGGCTATGACGGGTGCGAGTGGGTGTTTAACCAGTTGCCGGATGGCGCGGGCTACCTCGCACCGGAAGATGAGCGCGTTGTTGTTAACAACCCTGATAACTGGTTTGAGGGGGAAATGTCCGGCGATGCGGCGGGTATTTTCATCACCGCGATGGTGCTTAACCACCGCGCATGGATGCACAGCCACCACGACGAGGAAGAAGCCAGCCGCGACTACGTGAACCGCTACGAGCAGCTCATGGCCTTTGCTGCCACCCACCGCGAGGCCAGCGCCATTTACCGCGCCCTTGACTGATACCCGCACGGGGCGCGATGCGCCCCGCCTTAACCGAATTAACGAAAACGCAACCGGAGCAAAAATGATGTACGGAACCGTCAGTGAAATCTGCATTGAATTGCTGAAAAAGCACGAAAACAACGAAAAATTAGCCATCATCACCTGGACTGCCGGAGATGTGCATGAAATGGGCGCGGAATACAACCCGACCGCTGCCGAGGCAGAGCGTGTGCTTCAGGCTATCGGGGAAGCCGACTGCGATATTCTGTATCGCTACGGTATCAATCAGGGATTTGTGACAGGGGAACTGCGCCAGATTGCCGCCGAACGCGCACCACGTCACATCGGCATTCCCGAAAACGAACTCCGCGCCCTGTTACCGGCTATCCGCGCCGGACTGGACGCTATCGACGACGAAAGCGGAGCCGCAAAAGCGGCGCTGGACACGCTGCAACTTGTGCTGGATTCGCCGTCTGCCTGACCGGAACGCCGCCCCGCGTGGGCGGTGTTATCCCGTTGCCGTCTGTTCGCGCGCGAAAAACCCATGCCGCAGGCCACGGGCCTGCCGCCAGCGGCTGCGCTGACGCGCCGCCGTCTGCCGTCCGGTGTGTCCGGGGGAGGTGTCATCGGAAGCGTCGATTCGGTATCTGGTTTGTCTGGTGTTTTGTAGAGATATTCATGCTGATGCTGTCAGTATTCGTCTTCCTGCTGCTGTTCCTGCTCCTGCTGTTCTTCTTTTGCCTGTTGAGATGAACGGGCAACGGAATGCCAGCGCGGGCGTCCGGGCGGCTGTCATGCTGCGCACTGAGCCAGCTTCGCTGTCTCCGCCCGGCCCTGCGGTAAACCGCCGGGCAACGGGTGTCCATCCCTGACGCGAGGGCAGGCTTGCAGACGCCGTACACGGCGTCGCCGCCCCTTTTCGCGCCGTGGCCTGCGCTTGTCGCACCCCGGCAGACGGCGCCGGGCTGTAAGGCGCCCCGCCGTTACGCTCGCCGCGCCTCGTCGTGGCAGCGTGAAGTCTTCCCTTCTGCCTTCGTGTCTTTCCCCGCTTATGCCCTTCCACCGGGGGCAAAGTCCACCACAACCCGTTCCGGGCATCCAGGCAACGCAGGCGCTGGCGAAAAACTTTTTGCCGAAAGGCCGACAAAAACTGTTCCGCCAGGCCCGGACGCCCGCCCCGTGCCGTGGTGTGACCGCCCCTGCGGCGGCAGTTCTCAAGCGGGTGAAGATTTCACGGGCCAGCCGGTCCGGTGCTTTCCCGCGGAACGTCAACACCGCGACGACCGTAACTCAACGGGTGATGATTTTTTAAACAGGAGAAGTCCCATGAATGCCACAGTCAAAAACAGTGATACCGCGAAAACCCGCCAGTCTCAGAAAACCCGCAAAAAAGCCCGCGCCGCCGAAGCGATGCTGAAAGCCGCCCTCGATGCCGCGCAGGTGCAGTACCCGCCGCTGTCGCAACTGGTGAGGACCCCGAAAAACGTCCGCACCCTGCCGTACACAAAAGAGAGTGTGCGCGAACTGGCCGACTCGCTGCTGAAAGTGGGGCTGTTGCAGAACCTGATTGTTCACGCGATGCCGGACGGAAAGCTCGGCGTGGCCGCAGGGGGACGCCGCATGACCGCCCTGCAACTGCTGGTTGAGGAAGGGCATATTCACGCCGACTATCCGGTGGCGGTGAAGGTGGTGGACGACGAGCTGGCTGTGGTGGCCTCGATTATCGAGAACGAGCAGCGCCGCGCCATGCACCCCGCAGAGCAGATTATCGCCTTCCGCACCCTTGCCAGCGAGGGGAAAACGCCGGAGCAAATCGGGGATTTGCTCGGCTATTCCTCGCGCCACGTCCAGCGCGGATTGCGGCTGGCCTCGCTTGCCCCTGAACTGCTGGACGGGCTGGCAAAGGACGAACTCACCCTTGAACAGTGTCAGGCGCTGGCGCTGGAAATCGACCCGCAGCGGCAGGTGATGGTCTGGCAGAGCGCCAGCGAGAACTTTGGCTCAGGCGTGAGCGCGGAGAAGTTGCGTCGCCTTATCACCGAAAGCGAGGTGTCCACATCCGACAACCGTATGTGGGATATTGTCGGGGAGGCTGATTATCTTGCTGCCGGAGGCGAGGTACGCCGCGACCTGTTCAGCCAGAACGAGGGCGGTTTCGTCGATAAAGTCCTGCTGGAGCAGGTACTGGTGCAGAAGCTGGACGGTATCGCCGCGCAGGTGGCGCAGGATGAAGGCTGGCGCTGGAGTGCAGGGCGACTGACTGCCGTCAGCCGCTATGACGATGCAGGGGAATACACCCTGCTGGACGTACCGGAGGAAGACTACTCCGACGAGGAAAGCGCGCGACTGGACGAACTGGCAGAGGCTCTGGATGCGCTTTCCGTCGATGATGGCGAGGAAGCGGCAAACATCAGCGACGAAATCGCGCAGATTCAGGCGATTGCCACGGCGCGTGGCTGGTCAGCGGAGTCGAGGGAACTGGCTGGCGTGGTGGTGTCCCTCGGGCGCGGGGGCGTGAATATCCGGCGCGGGGTGGTGCGTAACAGCGACCTGCCGGAGAGTGTCGAGGATGCGGGAGACAGCGATGATACGCCGGAAACAGCCGACCAGAACGCAGACGGTACGGAAAGCGTCAGCCTGAATGACACGCTTCCGGCTTCGCTCATTCGCAGCATGACCAGTGAGCGTACCTTTGCCGCACAGGCGGCGCTGGTACAGCAGCCTCGGGTGGCGCTGGCACTGATGACGTGGACGCTCTGCCTCGGCGTGTTCTCCTGCTATGGCAGCAACAGTCCGGTGCGGGTTCACACCGATGCCCGTCACTACCTGCTCACCGACCACGCCCTCAGCGGTCAGGACGGGAAAGCGTATCAGGCGCTCATGACGCAACGGGCAGCGCTGGCGGCGACCCTGCCGGAGAACTGGAAAACCGACTTCTCCTGGCTGCTGGCGCGAAGTGATGCCGATATTCACGCCCTGCTGGCGTACTGCACGGCTCATGCGCTCGACGGGCTGGAGGAAAAAATCAGCGCCCGAGGCCACAGTCTCGACCGCGTGGAAGCGGCGATGGACTTTAATTTGCGCGAATGGTGGGAGCCAACCGCCGAATCTTACTTTCGCAAGCTGAACAAAAAGCAGCTTTCTGCGACACTGGCAGAGATGGGGAATGAAACAGCGGCGCGGGAGGTGCTGGATATGAAGAAAGACACCGCCGCCGCCCGTGTCGAACGGGAAGCCGCCGCCCTGAACTGGCTGCCTGACTGGATGGTGCGCCGCGAAGTGGTCACGGCGACTGCGGAAAACACCTCAGCGACAGACGAAGCCGCAAATGACGCTGCCCCGAATGCTGAACAGGCCGCCTGACGGCGAATAATAATAAACCCACACGCCAGCCCTGCGGGGCTGGCAGTAAGGATAAACCAATGAGCGTAACCTATGCCCCTGAGTTTCTGAACCGTATGACCTCCGATGAACTGGAATTTATCCGTGATACGGGATTGCTGGGCCGTCAGGTACTCACTGACAGCGTCATCGCAGCGCTGAACATTCCTGATGGCTGGCATATTATCGGAGAATGGCAGAATGAATTCGGCGGTCTGTTTCCGGTTCACTGTCGCCTGACCCCCGCCCCTGAGAAACCGCTGACGCTCAGTTTATGTAGTCCGGGTGACGTCAGCCCGCTATGGGTACTGGTGATACAGGCGCATCCGGCGCAGCGGGTGCGGGTGCTGCACGCCGCCGCCGAATTTTATCCTGATACGCTGTCTGACCTGCTGGAGCAGGTGGGCGTCATGCTGCGGAACGGATGCAGCACGTACGCGATAGCCGATGAACTCGGGGAGGCGGTGACATGGTGATTTGGTTCGCGGCCTGCGTCCGCCGCCTTGCGGGGCGGTCAGGCGGAAAAACCGTGCCGCCTGTTCGCGTGGTGCGACAGGAAAACCCCGTTGTGGCGTGGAAATACGCCCTCTCCGTGGCCTTCGCCAGCCAGGGAAAACTCTGTCTCGGCCCGCTGACGGATGCGGAGCGCCTGATGCTGTTTCCCGGGGTGCTGCTGCCGGAAAGACCGGTCACGCATAACCGGCTGCCGTACCACACCTGCGCACACCGACCGGAAAAACGCAGCGTGGTGGCGCGACTGTACCGTCAGGAGGAGGCCGCCCGCGCGGCTGTTGCCATCTGCTCCGCCTCACCGCACACCCTGCGGGGGGAGGTCAGGCACTGGCTGCACCGGGTCAGCCCGGATGACCTTGCGGAGATGCTCGCGCAATGGCAGGAGTGCCAGCCCGACGCGGCCGACATTACCGCTATGCGATGGACAAAAAAACAGCGAAATATTTTGTTACATGCAATTCTTCGGGTGGCATAATCATCATACATTTGTTGTTTTGTCAGTTTTTCAGGAGGGGGTATGGGCATCTTTAAGCAGCGTTACCGCTACGTGGTGGCGGAAGAAGGCGGCGCACCGGAATGGGACGACGAGCATATTGCCCAGTTCCGTAACCCGGTATCGCCGGGCGATCAGATAAAGCCCCGCCGGGCGGGTGAAGGTCTGCGTAAAGTTGTCCGGGTGGTGCATTACACGGAAGGCTCCGTGTTGTTCACTGTATCAAACCGCAGTATGCAGGGCTGAAGCCGGAGCGACTGAATGTCGAAGTGGAATCTGGCGCAGTTGCCGGACGAGGAACGAAAGCAGGTGAACATGGACAAGGCCGCCGCCGCCGTGGCGTATCTGGAGCGTATGGGCAAGCCCGTGGTGCCGGAAATGGAGATGCGCCAGTTCCCGCCGAGTCAGTGGCCTTTGTTTCAGGAGCGGCTCGCACACTACCGCAACATCAGCACCACGCTGCCACGGGGCAGTGACCTGGTGTACCTGAAGCCGGACGAAAAGCCCGACACCGGGCAGTAAATCCGCACCATTCGGATGTCGCCTGCGTCCCGCAGCGGCTCCGCTTTCTCCCGGGGCGTTTCGCCCCTTTACCCTCTTCAGCCTGCCCGCTCCGTGCGCCTGCGGCATTCGCCGTGCCTTCACGCTAACCCGACCGCAAAAAATACAAGGGTGCGCTGTCGCCGCCGTCCTCGCCCGTCCGCCGTGTTTTTTTTGATGTTCCTCGCCTGTCCTGCCGTCGTTATCCCGCTCAGTTTTCGCAGGATAACCGTGCGGCCAGTCTCCGTGTTTTCCGGCTGACGGCCTGCGGGTGCGCCCTGGTATTTTTCGCTGTTCGTCGGGTTGTTGTGTCGGCACGGCGAAAGCCGGTTCCGTTCACTCTGACAGCGAGGATACCGCGATGAACACCACCACCACCATGACACAGCCAGCCGTGTATGTCGGCACGTACCACAAATACAACTGCGGGAGCATTGCCGGTGCATGGCTTACGCTCACCGATTACGACGATGAGGCCAGTTTTTACGCCGCCTGCCGCGCCCTTCATGCAAACGAACCCGACCCCGAGCTGATGTTTCAGGATATCGAGGGTATCCCTGATGCGTTCGCGTCGGAATGTTCTGTTGACTGGTCTTTTGTTGAGGGCTTCAGGGAAGCCAGCGAGGCCGGAAAGGCGGGGGCGTATGTGGTCTGGACAGAGCTGACGGGCCGCACAGACTTTGACGAATTTGACGACGTCTACCTCGGAGAAACCACCTGCGAGGAAGCGTATGCGATGCACTACGTCGAGGAGCACGGTCTGCTGGACGGGATGCCGGAAGACATGCGCGACTATTTTGATTATTCCGCCTACGGCCGCGACCTGTTCCTGAATGGCCTGACGCTGGCAGACGGCTACGTGTTTGGCGCATAACCCACAGGGCGGGGCGCAGCCCCGCCAGATACCGGAGGACATATGACACTCACACCCTACAGCCGCGAGATTTTGCGTCACTACCGGACGCTGATTAACGCGCAACGCAAAGCGGCGGGCCTTTCACCGCTGACGACCGCGCAGGTGCTGGATGAGATTTGCGAGTACCTGAAACATCAGCCCGCGCTGTATATCGGGGGCCAGTATATCCGGCAGTGCTGAAGCGGAGCTGGTAACGACACGGGCGGAGGAGGCCGCCTGTCAGCCCGCCGAAAACCCCGGGGTGCCTGCGGCACCGCGAGGGCGGTGCTGTCGCACCGCTCACGCATGGAGGAGGTATGGTAGTGGAAAAGGGCATTGTTCAGTGCGGGTGGGAGAGTTTGTTCCTGGTATGGGTAATTTTGCTGCTGATAGTGCTGATACTGCTGCTGTCGGTATTAATACTGTTCTGGCGGTGGATGTGGATTTTTTGTTTCCACTCCCCTGTAAAAAGCCACAGTCGGGCGTCCTGTCGGCTGTCATGCTTCGCACTGAGCCAGCTTCGCTGTCTCCGCCCGGCCCTGCGGTAAACCGCCGGGCAGCGGGTATCCATCCTGACGCAACGGCAGGCTTGCAGACTCCGCCAGCGGCGTCGCCGCCCCTTTACGCGCCGTGGCCTGCGCTTGTCGCATCCCGGCAAAAAACGCCGGGATGTAAGGTGCAACGCCGTTTCGCTCGCCGCGTCTCGTCGTTGCCGGGGTGCCTGCCCTGCTGTTCCGTGCGCCCTTTCACCGTTTAAGCCCCTTCGCCCGGGAATATCCCGCCACAACCCGCCTGGCTGTCCAGTACCGCTGACACTCGCCGCCCACATTTTTTGCCGAAAACCCGGCAAATAATGTCGTCGCCGTACCGGACACCTGCACCGGGCCGTGTCCGTTCTTTCCCTTTGCGGCGAAGGTTCTCAAACGGGTGAGGTTCACAACCCGAAACAGACCGCCAGTCACCCCCAAAACGTCAACACCGCAGCGAAAGAAACTCAACGGGTGATGTTCTTTAAAAAACAGGAGAAAGCGAAATGCAGACACAGGCGATGCGTGTTTATCAGATTGCGTTTACCGGATGCGATGCAAAGGGCGTTTTACCGATGTTTACCCGCGTAAAGGCCATGACCGGAAAGGGGGCGATAAAGGCATTCACTGAACGTTACAACCCCGTTCGCGGCTGGTTTTTAGGCGACCCCGAAGACATTACCGACAAAGTGCAAAAGGAGGCAGAAGAAGCAGAACACAACGCGCAGAAATGAAAAAAGCAGGGAAAACCCTGCTTAAATCACGCCGTAAAAATCGCGCTAACGGTTTTTGCGGCTGTTTAGAACTCAGAAAAGGAGTCATCAAATGACGCCGATTATTGTCACACCTTCCGATGAGGCTGTAAAGCCCCGTCGTCATATCCGCATCCATCGCGATGATATCCCCGCACCGCTGATTGACCCCTCGCTAAAAGCGTTCGGGCGGCACATCGCTAAGAGTATCCGCAAGGGGCGCGGGGTGCGTATTCCCGCTATGAAAAACGCTGATTTTGGTCAGGTGCTCCGCACGCTGGAACTGAAACGCGCATTTAATTAACAAGGTGAGCCGCTCCGAAAAAGGGGCGGCAACAGCAGGAGGGAAAAGCACATGACACAGGCCACAGCAGAGGCGATTACCGTTGAGTTACAGCCCCACAACAGCGCAGGGGAGGTTATCCCTTCCCTTCCGGTAGAGCGCATTGTCGCGCAGCGCGACAGCGGCGTGACGATGTTTCTGGAGGCTATCGAACGGCTACGTGAGGCGCAGAAAATGTTCTTTGAAGCATCGGGGAGAGGGTGGATCTCCGGCATGACAGAAATCATCGAGCGCAGCCTGTCAGCCGACCGCAGCGCCACGCGGGAGGCGGCTTTAAAGCGGAGCGTACATCTCTATGCCGACCGTGATATCTGGACGCGACTGATGAATGACACGGGCATGTTTACGCTCATGAGCGAGGCGCAGCGCAAGGAATGGGATGCGCAGTTATACAGCAACGACTGCCCGGAAATCACCCTGGACAACGTGATCGCCACGTTTCGCCTGCTTAACGCCAGCAAGGGCGTCACGTTTGAACAAGGCGTGATCGACGTCTTCCGCAATCTGTCATGGGACTACAAAACGCATAACCCATGTTTGCTCGGTAAGCGCATCATCATTGACGGCGTTCTCGACAATCATCGCGGGCTGTATTTTTCCGTGCGCACGTATGCACAGAACCGGATCGACGATCTGGCGCGTCCGTTCTGGATTCTGGACGGAAAAAACGTGCCGGATAACCGGATCTCCGAGGGGGCGAATTTTAGCGCGTTTATCAGTCAGGGGGGCGCGGCGAGCGTGGGCGCGGTGTTTACGTGCGAGTATTTCTCGATCCGCGCCTACAAAAAAGGCTCCGCGCATATCACGTTTACCCGCCCTGACCTGGTGGAAAAGGTGAACGACATCATCGCGCGGCATTATCCGGGGGCGCTGCCGCCGGTTGTCTGACAGTACGGGCAGAAAGCGGGAAACCCCGCTTTCTGTTACCCTGACGGCAGAACGCAGAGAGAGGCGAATCATGCCAGAGAAGAAGCAACACAAAATCAGCCATCATGACCGGGTATTCAAGGCCGTGATGAGCGACCCTGCCGCGATGCGCGACCTGCTGAACGTGCATCTTCCGGCACAGTGGCGCGAGCGCTGCGACCTGAACACGCTGCAACTACAGCCGGGTTCGTTCATCGAGCCAGACCTGAAAGCGTACTACAGCGATATTCTGTACCGGGTGAACATCGACGGCGGCGAAAGCGGCTACATATACGTGACCGTGGAGCACCAGAGCCGCGCAGATGAACTCATTGCCTTCCGGCTGATGCGTTACGCCATCGCCGCGATGCAGCAGCATATCACGCAGCACAAGAGTAAAACGGTGCCGGTAGTGATACCGCTGTTATTCTACGCGGGGCAACCGTCGCCGCATCCGTACCCGATGAACTGGCTGGCCTGTTTTGACCAGCCGGAACTGGCGCGGGAAGTCTACAGCCGCGATTTTCCGCTGGCCGATGTGACGGTGATACCGGATGAAGAACTGATGCAGCATAAGAGCATGGCGCTGCTGTCTCTGGTGATGAAGCATATCCACACCCGCGACATGGCGGAGTTGTTCGACCGCTTTGCGCTGCGGGAGATGGAAAGAATACTGACAAGCGACCAGTTCAGCGCCATCATGCACTATATTTTGTGGGTAGGGGAAAACACAGATCCGGTTGTTTTCCTGGAAAAGATGAGAGAGAAGGCGCCACAGCGCGAGGGGGAACTGATGACAATGGCAGAACAGTTGATCAGCAAAGGGAAGCTGGAAGGGAAACTGGAAGGGAAACTGGAAGGGAAACTGGAAGCCGCCGAGAATATCGCGCGTAACCTGCTGAAAAATGGGATGTCAGTGGAATTTGTCCATCAAATGACACAATTGCCTACTGAAAAAATCGAAGCCCTGAAGCATTAATCCCGCTGACCGCGCCAGCAATGGTGCGGTTTTCGATTATCCCCAGGACTATGCCACCCTGGCGTGGTTCTGACCTTCCGATAATTCTTCCCCAAAACCGCCTGCGGCACGGTGGCGTTGCTGCGCTGACGCGCTGCCACGGCCACCTTTAACTCTGTCATGCTGCTTATCTCAGGCAAAGAGTCACCCTGTACTGATGTGTTGATGCTTATTCCTGCTGTTGTGCTTGCTGTTCTTCTTCCTGCTGTCGTTCTTCTGTTACCTGTGCTGACAAACAACACCAACCCGGCGACACCTTCGGCTCCCGACCGCGAAGCGTCCGGTCGTCAAGCCACACTCCGCTAACCGCGAAATGACGCGGTAAGCTCCGCCGAACCCGCTCGCGGTTTCGGGCCTCCCGGCTAGTGTCTGATGTCTGACGTCAACGGCAGGCTTGCAGACTCCGCCAGCGGAGTCGCCGCCCCTTTACGCGCCGTGGCCTGCGCTTGTCGCATCCCGGCAAAAAACGCCGGGATGTAAGGTGCAACGCCGTTTCGCTCGCCGCGTCTCGTCGTTGCCGGGGTGCCTGCCCTGCTGTTCCGTGCGCCCTTTCACCGTTTAAGCCCCTTCGCCCGGGAATATCCCGCCACAACCCGCCTGGCTGTCCAGTACCGCTGACACTCGCCGCCCACATTTTTTGCCGAAAACCCGGCAAATAATGTCGCCGCCGTACCGGACACCTGCGCCGGGCCGTATCCGTTCTTTCCCTTTGCGGCGAAGGTTCTCAAACGGGGGAAATTCAAAACCCAGAAAAGCACGGCAGACAGACCCAAAAGGTCAACACACGGCTCCTGATGCAAGCGGGAGATGCTCTTTAAAAAACGGGAGAAAGCGAAATGCAAAGACAGGCTATGCCCTTTTTGTCAGCCAGCAATTTCAGTCGCAGGGAAGCGGAAGCTGTCGCAGATGCGTGGGAAAACGCCTTTATCGAGGACGACCAGACAACGCATTTCAGGGTGGCGGTTCGTTATCCCGATGGAATGCTGATGGACAGAGCATGGAACTTTGAAGCGGGTGGCGGTGAAAAAATTAACCGCTATCTGGAGCAGAAAGGGATTCCGGCAAAGCAGGAGGTAAACGACACAGAACGTAAACCGCAGAGATGAAAAAAGCAGGGTAAACCCTGCTTAATCCACGCCGTAAAAGCCGATGGCAACGGTTTTTACGACTACTAACCACCATAAAGGAGTCATAGAAATGACACCGATTATTCTTGCACCTTCGGATGAGGCTGTAAAGCCCCGCCGTCATACCCGCATCCCTCGCGATGATATTCCCGCCCCGCAGATTGACCCCTCGTTAAAAGCGTTCGGGCGACACATTGCCCGGCGTATTCGCAAGGGAAACGGGGTGCATATTCCCGCCATGAAAAACGCTGATTTTGGTCAGGTGCTCCGCACGCTGGAACTGAAACGCGCATTTAACTAACAAGGTGAGCCGCTCTGTAAAGGGGCGGCAATAACAGCGAGGCAGAATATATGGTTCACAATACAATATCGGAGCAGGCGGCGCAGGAAAAAGCCGAGGCGCTGAAAACGAAAATTAGCCAGGTTATTTTTCGCTACCAGACCGGAGCGGATAAAGAAATACTGGTCAGCGAAACCAAACAAATGATTGCAGCGGTCAGCCTGGTCTTTGACAGCCCGGACTATCCCGGCGCAATAACCTGCCCGTTAAGCAAAACCATCAATGATGTGTATCAGTTACTTTATGCGGCAGAAATGTTTTCCGGTCTGACAATTGATGCCGCACTGGAAAATGACCTGCATACCTTTGCAAATATTCTGAATGCAGAAATAGACAGCCTGATTGCAGAGCGCGAGCATATCAGTCGCTGCGAATATGAATACCATGAAGAAAGGCAGCGACTGGCAAGCTGGCAGCCTTTTTATTATCAGGAGAATCGTTGCGAGTTTTACGGGGATGATTTACTGATGTGGTTAAAAAGTCAGGCCCGCCGTTTGTGGGAGGCGGGGCATTATCCGCAGCGTTACCTGCAACATGACCCGGAATACTGAGAGTGTATGGCAGGACGGCCCGACGTCAGGGCCGTCGATTCAACTCTCCGGGTGTTGATTTTCTTCCAGAATCTCACACCGCAGGTCAGCAAGCGTGTTTTCCAGGCGGGAAAGCACGCTGTCGCTGTCCTTTTCCTGCGATACCCGCAGCACATCGATGGCAGAGAGCGCGGCGGTTGCAAGTTCCACACTGCGGCTGATTTCTGTTGCGTTCTCCCATGTGTGCCAGGTTCTCAATGACACGCCCATTTCCCGCGCAGCTTTTTCCCGACTCCAGAACAGTGATTTTCGCCACAGCCTTAAATCCCATCCGGTCATTTGTTTTCTCCATTCTTAAAAAAAAGTGCAGTATTTGCGCTTTTACACAATTTTCCCGTTGATTCAAAAAATGCCTGATAAAGTGCAATATCTGCACTTTATCGCAGAACAATTTTTTCTCATCTAAAACCCTCTCCGGCCCGCATTGCGCACGACAGAGAATTATTTCCAGCCGTTAATCTGCCGTTCTGATACAGAAAGACGGTATCTGATGACCGCCAGACTCCCGATTACGGCCTGCAGAATCCGCCTTTCAGTGTGGGGTGCCTGATGACCGATGTCGGGGAACGGATGGCATCTCTTGCTGGCGAGGTGGCGACGGAATAAAGCCGGACAGACAAACTGGCTGACCGCAGAACGCTGCTTCGCGATATGCAATACCGGGAAAAACCCGCTATCAACTCAGTTGCCAGTTTGAGAAAAAACTGACTGAAGACAGACAGGCCATCATTGTGTGGCAATATCACACCGATAATAGCCTGCTCTCCGCGCTTATGCCGCCCCGGTTTTTTTTGGTGATGTCTTGTTTTTTGCGCCAGTACCGCGTGAATTCTTCTGAAGCATCTCCCTGATAGCCTTTTCTCCGATGTCATACCCTGCCGTTGCCAGTGTGCTTTTGATGTCCGCTACACTGTATCCCTTCGTTTTCACCAGTGCCTGAATGTCATCAGCAATTGCTGCCAGAAAATCCGGCAATGATTTTCGCTGCGTGGACAAATCGGGCAATTCTGACAGTGCTGTTTTTGCCAGTTCAATGTCGTCATCTGAATACCAGCGTTTACGAACCATACTTCCTCTGGGTGTGAATTTAACTCAGTAGCCAAAACATAGCATAAATCCTCTACACGAGGCAGTGCCCGGCACTGCCGATGCCGTCAACTTAACGTTGTGCTGCGACAATACCAACGCGTATAATGCTGTTGAAAAGAGGACAGGATGTGTAATTGTAATACCGTCGCACGCGACAGCATTAAATTACCCTCTGGTCAGGGCTTTGCCCCGACACCCCAGCGTGGAGTTCAGTATGAGTGATGTGTCAAAAAAAAAGAAAAGTGAGACCCGGCAAAAGACCGTTGTGAGAACACTCAGGCTCTCGCCGTCAGAAGATAATGACATCCGGAAAAAGGCCGAAAAATCAGGCATGCCTGTCTCCACATATCTCAGAAAGGCTGCGCTGGAGAAACAGGTCAATGCCCGAATCGATGACACGTTTTTGATGGAGTTAATGCGGCTGGGAAGGATGCAGAAGCACCTGTTTGTGGAAGGGAAACGTACCGGGGACAAAGAGTATGCCAGCGTACTTGTCGCCATCACTGAACTGACAACCACGCTGAGAAATCAGCTTATGGAAAAGTAAACACACGGCAATGATACCTGTCATCCCACCAAAGCGTCAGGACGGAAAGTCTTCTTTTGAAGACCTGGTGTCCTACGTCTCCGTCAGGGATGATGTTGTGGATGATGACCTGAAAGCGGTGGTGGAAAAGGGCCGCAATGCCCCGCACCGGAACCGTTTTAGCCGTCTGGTTGATTACGCCACCCGCCTGCGGGAAGGGGCCTTTGTCGAACTGGTCGACACGATGAAGGATGGC
The DNA here is from genome assembly GCF_019048985.1 of Klebsiella sp. PL-2018. Taxonomy (NCBI): domain Bacteria; kingdom Pseudomonadati; phylum Pseudomonadota; class Gammaproteobacteria; order Enterobacterales; family Enterobacteriaceae; genus Klebsiella; species Klebsiella sp. PL-2018. Next base: position 102,220 of record NZ_CP077674.1, on the reverse strand, counting down.
TGTGAATGGATAAATTTCTATGGCGTCACGTGCTTCCATAACTGCTCGTCGCTTGAGACAGCGGCGCAGGATATGGCGTATACGGCAGATAAAGCCCATTTCGGTGGCGATGATTCAGACCCGGTATTTCATTACATCCTCTCCTGGCAGTCACATGAAAGCCCCCACCCGGAGCAGATTTACGACAGTGTCCGCCATACGCTGAAAGCGCTGGGATTGTCTTCTCACCAGTACATGTCCGCCGTGCATACCGACACGGATAACCTGCACGTCCACGTCGCGGTCAATCGTGTGCATCCGGAAACCGGCTACTACAATTGCCTTTCCTGGAGCAAGGAGAAGCTGAACCGCGCCTGCCGGGAGCTTGAGCTGAAGCATGGTTTTGCACCGGACAATGGCTGCTATGTGATAGCCCCGGACAAACGCATCGTGCGGCGCACCGGCGCAGAACGTAACCGTCAGAGCGGCTGGACGCGGGGCAAGCCACAGACGTTCCAGGCGTATATTGCGGACACGGCGATAATGGGATTACGTGAAGCGCCCGTGACGGACTGGGCATCACTGCATCAGCGGTTCGCGCGTGAAGGGCTGTATCTGGCGATGACCGAAGGGCGGCTGGAAGTGAAGGATGGCTGGGTGCAGACCCGTGCCGGTGTTGACCTCAGTGGATTCGGCCCTTCCTGGTCACTGGACAGACTCACGCAGCGGCTGGGCGCCTGGACGCCACCTGCACAGGATATCTTCCAGCAGACCCCGGACGTCGGGCGTTATGACCTGACCCGAGTGCCGCCGATCACACGACCGGAAGTGATGCAGGTCAACCAGACGCTGGCAGAGTATGCCACCGAACATCTCCGGTCGTCGCTTGCCTGGATTGATGCTGAGCCGTCACGCAGACGTATCGGCATGATCCATGGACTTCTTGCGCAGTCAGGGCTTTTCCTGAAGGAGCAGAATGACGGACTGGTTATCTGCGATGGGTTCTCCCCGGGGCGCACGCCAGTGCGGGCTGAATATGTCTGGCCTGTGTTGACGAAGCCCCTCCTCAGCACTTACGAGGGAGGATGGCGACCTGTTCCTTCTGATATTTTTCAGCAGATTAAACCAGCGCGACAGTATACCGGCGGGGAGCTGGTTCCAGCACCTGCTACGGACGATCGCTGGCTGAAAATGCGTACAGGCACCGGCCCAGCCGGGGCGCTCAAGCGGGAAATTTTCTCCGACAAAGAAAGCCTGTGGGGATACGCGGCTTCACATTGCCGCCTTGATCTCGACCGCCTCATCAGTGCCGGTCAGTTCACCTGGCAGGGATGTCATGAACTGCTGGCCCGCCATGGGTTATTGCTTCGCCGTCAGCATCAGGGACTGGCGGTCGTGGATGCGTATCACCCCCGTTCCACGGGGGTTAAGGCCAGTCATGTTCATCCTGATTTAACCCTGGCGCGGGCAGAGCCGCATGCAGGGCGTTTTGAAGAGGTGGCGGCAGATATTTTTGAACGCGTCCAGGTCACCCATCGATACGATCCGGAGCAGGCCGTCAGTGACCGGGATATTCCGGGCATGAAGCGCGATCCCGAACTGCGTCGTCAGCGGCGCGAAGCGCGGGCTGCTGCCCGTCAGGATCTGCGGGCGCGTTATGAACTGTGGCGTGAAAGCTGGCGTAAGCCTGATTTGCGCTATGGCGAACGCAGCGGTGAAATTCACCAGACCTGCCGGATGAAGAAAGCCCATGCGCGGGTTCAGTTCCGCGATCCGCTGGTCAGGAAGCTGCATTATCATATTGCGGAAGTGCAGCGAATGCAGGCGCTGATCGCACTGAAACAGTCAGTGAGGGAAGAAAGGTTAACTCTGGTGGAGGCCGGTAAATGGTATCCGCCGACATTCCGGCAGTGGGTGGCAGGGGAAGCGATGAAAGGGGACAAGGCCGCGATATCGCAGCTGAGAGGATGGGATTACCGTTCGCGCAGAAATCCGGCCGCCAGCCGGACGACAGACACGCGGTGCGTGGTTATCTGTGAGCCAGGCGGTGAACCGGTCTACAATCATTTCCCCGTTTCCGGGCTTCATGCAACGCTAAAGCATAACGGACGCGTGCTGTTTACGAAGAAAAAGACAGGAGAGTATGTCTGCACTGATTACGGGGACCGCGTGGTGTTCCGCAACCATGAGGACTATGAAACGTTCAAAAATGTGCTGGTCAAAACCAGCCCGATTTTGTTCAGTCGACCCGAGGATGTGGCGATGGCACCTGAAGGGGAGAATGAGCAGTTCAACACAGCGTTCGCCAAAATGGTGGCCTGTCGGAACGTCACGACGGGTGATGGCCTGGAATATCGCGTTGGCAGACCAGAGCTGGACAGGCAGCGTCTGGAGCAGGAAGAAAGATACCGGGATATGGTCAACCCGCGCACGAATTATGCCGGGCCGGTCGAAGATGAACGACCTCGCTGGACACCGCCGTCTCCTCGTTGATTTTCTGGTTCGCCCCACAAAAGAGTGTGGGTGCATACCACACAATGAAACAGACACGCCAGAGATTGCGAAAGTCATGCTCGGAAGTGAGGGGCGAATCTTCTAAAATATCGTTCTGAAGCATTAAGTTTCATCCCGGTACAGCACGAGAAGTGAGTGGCTGCAGACAGGTGATCCAGCATGCCACTTTTTATTTCGTGCTCAAATGACTGTATGAGTTTTTTTATTTCTCTGCGTTTTTTGTTTCGTCTTCTCTTTTCCTGTCGTGGCGAGATGCCAATAAATGTTTTAACCGGGTGGGATGAGTGCGTATCTTTTTGTCTAAAGATGAAATCATAAATGAAGTTACTGATGTCGTACTCTTCCGGAAGTGAAATGTACCATCGCTTTCCATGATTTAATGTAGTTTCGTCTGGCATTAGAAATTCATTTGTGAAGCGAAGGGTGACTGACAGATGTTGCATTTCACCTTTCAGGTATAGATGGTGAGTCATTGGGTTGTAACTGGTCCAGTAATATAAGTGTTGTATGGTTTTGATGCGCTTGTTTAATTTAAATCTCATTCCGTGAAAAGAGTATTCATATTCTTCTTTTTGTATTTTGATGGTTTTCACTGACGTTCTCTTATCGGCATGGTCAGATGTGTATGACTGAATGATGGCGGTCTGCATAAATGCGTACCCTCTCACCGGTTAAGCATAAGCGATATTTTTATCGCTTAGCTTACGGTGGTGTAATCATGTCGGGCCATGAAATTCATCTATATATCGGCGTTTTCGTCATGGCAGCAATACTTTTGCCGGTGTGTGGATCGGCTGGCGTCTGTCAATAGTAGGGCAAGGCCCTCCATGCGTAGAACGATAATATGACCGCGCAGGACGACAGGCATGAGAAAACCCATAGCGGCCATTCACGTCCCGGCTTTCCTGATACGGCGAAATGCACCACCAGTGCGTACAGCAGCGCAGGCAGTCCCCACGCCGATATAAGGACCCCTGACATATAGATATCGGCGAGCGCTGTACGGATTTGCGGGGTAAATTCAGGGTGAAACGAAAAGGTGAGCATCACCATCAACATGGTCAGCGGCGCGGCGACGATTAACGATACACCGTTAATGCAGAACGCTCTTTTGAGTTGTGTCTGTAAACGATTCATGATGGCAATCCTCTTATATTATTGCATATGGAGTGATGTGGTTGAGGCTGCATGATGGCCTGCAGCCTGCAGCCTGCAGCCTGCAGCAATGGCGATGACTAGAACCTGACTTCCACTACTGGCTGCTCGCACTGGTCTGGGTCCGGGCTACTCGCTTTTTCTTTTCTTACTTCGGGAGATTTTGGTTCCGGGAGCGTGACCTGCTTCACCCCGGCTACCTCTAGTTCCGGGTTTGTTGCTGCAGCGTTTAGCGTGATGTAGCGTATCCGACGGTCTTCCCGTGACGTGTGCTGCAGTATTTGCCTTGCCGTTTTCCAGATGTCTTCTTCTCTGGCCTCCGGGCTGGTATCGAATCGCGCCAGCAGCGTCCACGCGGCCTGACGGTTCGCCAGTGCGCTCTGGAAGGTGTCGATAACGGCCCTGATATCCTGTGTTTTCCTGCGTCTGCGCGACGGTTTCTCCGTCAGGACGCCGGTGACAGCGCTGACATTCTCCGGTACCGGGAGGCGGCGGCGGGCGGTGCGGTCGACCAGACGGGCAAGATGCGTCAGGGGCGGCGCATCAACCGTGATGTAGCGGTTGATGACCAACGGCTGCAGCGGGGTGCTTTTCTCTTCGTCGGGGATGTAGAACGAGGCTGACGGGACGGCATCGCCCTGGAACAGCGTGAAGTGCTCGCCCTGCTGAAGCCGTATCAGCTCTTCAATACGGATTTTGCTCTCCATCCGGATGCTCACCTGGCGACCGTCCGTCCAGGTTTCACCGAGCAGGCCGTCCTGACGCTGAAGGTTGTCCATCTGTGCACGGGCCACCTCGCCAGCCGCACTTTTCAGCGTTTTTGCCGTCTTCTCATCGCTGACCACGCGTCCGGCGATTTTGGTTCCGGCGTTCTGCATCAGTGTTGCGGTGTTGTTGGCGGTCGTCTGCTCCTCGATACGCTCCTGGTCCTGCGCCATCATGATGAGGGCAAACTCCAGCGAGCGAACCTGCGTGGCTTCCACCGCGATACGGTCGGTGTAGTAGGCACCGACTTCATCCAGAAAACAGAGGTACGGGAAACGCCCCTTGTACTTTCTGACTTCCAGCGTTTCGCTGTCGGTCCCTTCAAGGCGGTGGCCGAGGTCGCGGGCCAGTATCATGCTCTGCTGGGTGACGAACATGCGCCCCAGCGCGGACGTGGTGTGAGAGGACGTATCCATCGCCGGTATCATGACCAGCAGAATGCGGTCGCTGTGAATACTGTCCCGCAGGTCGATATCGCCCGCGTCGGCGGCAAAGATATCCCCGAAGGTTTCGGTGAACGTCGACAGGGTTTCCGAGAACTGGCCCGAGAGGTAGGCGTGCTGTTTGCGCGGCTCCTCAGTCCATTCTGACGGGGTGCGAACCAGCGCCATATCAAACCCCGGGACATCCTGCAGGTAGTTCCGCAACGGGGTGAGCGCTTCTTCCGGCCACTGTTCATCGAGCGCCGTGCAGTACAGCCCGGCAAGTTTCTCCAGCGGCATGTTGTCCCGCAGCTGCTGCAGGGACATGGCTTTACCGTTTCGCGTACACCAGAAGGTGGTCCCGAAAACCAGCGCCTTGTTCATGGCAATCGCCCGGGACTGCCATTCGCCGCCCTGGACGTTCTGCGGCAGCATGGACTGCATGGTCTCAGCCGTGAAGGCTTCGGTGCTGTGGCAGAACGGATTCCAGGTGTTGGACTGCGGTCGGGCTTTGTCGCCGCTCAGGATAATCTCGCTGCGGGATTTGCCCCCGTTCATGAAGTTGATGACTTCGACATCGTCTTCACGTCCAAAACGACGGGCCAGATACCAGAGCGTGCGGGTGGTGTCATTCTGCGCCTTGCCATCCACGACCGTATACCCGCGCGCCCAGCACAGGGGGTTGATGGTCCAGGCGTAAATCGTTTCGGTTTTCCCGCCCCCGGTCGAGGCGAAGAACATCACGTGACGGGTGAGGTCATCCATGCTCAGCCAGAGTTCGCGTCCGATGTCTGCCAGCCGGCGGTAGCCGAGATAAAAGATACCGTCAGCCCGGGAGGGCTGAACCGCTTCATACTGAAACAGCGTGGGCCAGAAGGGTAGCAGGCTCTTGCGCACCAGGCGGTCGCGGGAGGGGTCAATGACGTCGAGGGTGGCCGGAACGCGCAGCGGGCAGCGCCAGCGCCGAAGGGAAAACAGCATCACGGCGACCAGGGTGAACAACAGGCACAGCGGCAGGGCCAGCGGCCAGATAATCCCGGCCAGCAGGGAGAGCAGTATCGCCAGCGCATGGCCGGGGACGCTCTGCAGGATTTCAAGGGCCGGGTTTGCCCAGGCCTCCCGGTGTATCAGGGCCTGATTAACGGCGGGTCTGTTCATCGTCGGGGGTTCCTTTGTCGGTGGTGTTCAGAAACAGCTTCACGGTACCGGGCGATGCCAGCAGACCGGTGCTGAGGTGCCAGCCGGTATCAGAGATAACCCACGGAGTCCCGGCAAAGCCGAACTGGCGGAAAGCCAGATTGTTCACATCGATGGCAGCGTGAGCGGCTTTGAGGCAGTCTTCGTCCGGTGACGGGGTGGACGTCGCGTCCGGCTGCATGCCGGCATCGGCGGCGTAGAGGCTCTGCCAGCCTGCGATACGTTTCTGCGGGTCTTTTTCACACAGTAGCGGGGCGACCGCTTTTGATGACGCGTCCCCGCCAATCACAGATACCGGCCAGACCAGCACGTTGAACTCGCTGGCCAGTGTTTCCAGTGCAGGCTCCATCAGGCGGCAGTTCGGGCACTGCGGGTCCAGAAAGGCGTGGAGGGTGCGCTTGTGGCCGGATGAGAGCGCGATGGTGAACATGCCGCGCTCCGCGTTGCGTTTCAGCACGCTGGCCAGATTCTTGCGGGCCGCGATGGCATCGCTGTCAGGGCGCGTTCCCGGGGCGGCTGGCGTGGGGTGGGATGCGGCTTCAGGCAGCGGGCCTGCTGGCGGGGTCAGGCGTTGCGGCATGTCAGGCGGTGCGGTGATGAAGGCCGGTCGCGGGGCATTGTCCAGATTCACCGGTCTGAAGAAGTCCATCGCACGGTACACGCCCAGCGCAATCAGGAGCGCAAACGCGATAACGGCGATATGCCTCATCGTCGTCAGGAATGCCGTTCGCGCCCGTTGCCCGTCGCTGATTTCAGTGCTGCGGGTGATGGCATTCAGCATCGCGGCGGCGTTGTGTTCTGCCGGTTCGACCAGGACAGACTCGTGCACGCCTGAGACATCGTGAAAAAGCAGGCAGAGGCGCGCATCCCGGATAATCAGGTGCGATACCTCGCTGACTTTCAGCCACAGAAGCGTGGTGGGGCGTCCGCTTGCATCGGTCGCGGACAGGAGAATATGGCGGCCCTGGCGGGTCGCGGAATAGTGGTAAGCAGACATGAGAAACTCCGGGTTTGAGAGAGGGGTGAATCAGAATGTGTGGTTGTCAGGGTTTTGGGGGGCGCGGGGGAAAACATCACCGGTGATGGACCAGCGGGTCTGGACCCGTCGCTTCCTGTCGTGGTCTGGCTGCGGTTCATCCCAGATAAGACCGATGCTGACGAGGTCGGCCTGCAGGCCGTTGATAGCCTGCTCCACGCACGGCTCCGGGCACGGCAGTCCACGCCGGATGGCTTCTGCTTCCGCACGGGCCACGGCGACGACGCCTGCACCTTCAATAAACACTTTCGTGGTGTTGGCGCGATGCAGGGCGTAAAAGAGCGTCCGGTCATTGCTTTTCAGCCACAGCCAGTTGGGCGGCGTCAGGCGCAGGTCGTGCGCATACAGACAGACCAGACCGCTGCGAACGTAGCGATGCTGTTTCAGCCACTGACGGGCCCCTTCCGAACGGATTACGCGGGCAAAGGCGGTGCTGGCCAGGGAGTATACCGGAACGGACCGGCTGCCGTGGTCCCTGCGGCTGCGGACGCGGCAGGAGTCATTCAGGGCATTCATGAGGCCGACGGCAGCGGGACGGTCATTCAGAAAGTGCTGCAGGCCGAAAATGGCAAAGAGCGCCCGCTCATGCGGTGCCAGGCTTTTCCAGCCTTTCAGGGGCCTGCCGAGCTGGGCGGTGAAGCATTCGCGGGCGCGGGCGACATCGAGCTGCATATTGCTGACCAGCGCGTGTTGTGTCACGAACGCCTCCGGTGTGAGGGCGGGGGCGCGGGCTTTGAGCTTCTTTTTGTGGTAGAGCGTACCGGGGTGTCCTTCACGAATGACCGGCGCGAGCGCGGGTGACAGCGGTGCCATGATGGCGGGGAGGCTTCGGATATTCACCAGGCGGCGGGTAAACCGGGATTGTGCCGGGTGTGAGAACCAGTCACGCAGCGCCCACAGCGTCAGCGGAACCAGAAAGACGTGCAGGATATACACGGTCTGCCCCATCACTTCGCGCCACTGTGAGAAAGTTACCGCCTGTGCATGGTTGCCCGTCTCCGCGAGCAGGTTGTAGCGGGGAGCAACAAACGCATGAAGGGGTCCCCAGTCGAACAGCCCCCAGAGGGAGTGGAGCACGACGCAGCTGAAGTACACCAGTTCGGGGAGGAACAGGTACGCAATCAGAATGAACACGCCCAGGAGGGCGAGCAGGGCGACAAAGAGGACGGTCGGGTCCTCGTTGTTGTAAGAAGGGGATGAATACACAATTAATCTCCGGCGTCGGATATGCAGGCGTAAAAAAACCGGCAGGATGCCGGTTTTACAATGCGGGTGGGCTGCTAGCTGTTGTGGGCTATGTATGTGATCATGAACGCTATCCAGACAACAGCGAACTGAAGCAGCAACAGCAGCCAGGCCGCCCGGGCATAGTTGCGTTTGTTTGGATTCACCGACGAGGAAAACGTCCAGTACAGCAGGAATATCAGGTTAATCCCTGGAATGTATGTCAGTACCAGCGTCCAGCACCATTCAAACGTCGGGATAACAGGTTTCATTTCTGGCATCAGGTTCTCCTTTGTATATTTATTTGTTTCTGAAATGAGAAAGCCGGTTAATTACAACCGGCTTTCTTATCTGGTGTTAATGGATTTTCGGGACAGGAAGTTTTGAGATGTTTTCCCATTCCTGTCGTTTGTTCTGAATTAATGCCGGGAAGTTGACATCATAATTAAATCCCTTTTCGGCCATAGCGTGCATACAATTAGCTATGGAAGAAGCCGACCCTTTAAAAAACTCCATTACAATGCACGGCAGAGTGACATATTTGCTGTACACCGTTAGTTTATTTGCATCCACAACGGTACGGGTGAAGTTGTGAATATCAAAACCGATGACATCCATTACGCCACCGGGATAAATGCGGACATAAAGCATGGTGCCTTTACGTGTGTCGATCCCAAAATACATGCTCTGCCAGAACGAACCCGCTTCATAGCCTTCAGCCGGGTTGAAGTAGCCTGACGCCTTGACGGCATTCACCACAGACTGGAGCGTGACCTGCCGTTTCTTAGCAGCGTGCCGACGCCAGAGGATCGGGAGGATAGCTGCAGCGAGACCACCGTAAGCGTAGATGTATACTTCAATAGTTCTGTCATCTAAAAAGCAAAAGCCGATTAGTGAATAAAATAAAGCGAGAGGTATTCCTGCAATAAAATATAACCTGCGGGCTGCAAAATACCATATCCACCATTTTGGAAAGCGTTCTTTCATTTTATTTATCTCCAGTAACATCCAGATCTATTTTAATTCACCTGGGTGCTACTGACAAGGATATTGTTATTGTATTCCGTCTTTATTTCCTTCTTTTCCTGAAGGTAACATGGATTTTAATTTATCTTCACGAGCCCCCGGTGCATGCTGAATATTTCTGTTGCTGCCTGCGATAATATCTTTAACACCGGATGCCATATTACCGAGGGCATTTGACGCTTCCCTTCCGCCGAGGAAGCTGATCACCTGGTCAGGCAGGTATGCCTGAAGTGAAAATAGCCCTGCCACCATGGTGGTACACATTCGCGCATAGACAAGCAAAAAACCGACCGCAGAGAACACGCCGGTGAAGGAATTGGCCTGTACATTGACAAGCGCGGTACCAAACAGCGCGTGAAGGATGGTCCCCCCTGCGACGATGCCCACCGACGCGAAGAAGAAACCAAAAACCATCAGCGGTGGGCGGATCATGGTATCTATCAGGTAGATATAGCCGTAGGCAGCGCGACTCCCCCTGTCCTGACGGGTGCCGAGGTGGGTGGCACCCCACAGAGGTCCGGCTGCACAGCCGACCAGCACACTGACAATCCAGTTTCCCACCCCGGTCATCCAGAAGATAAACGGAATGAGGGGAAGATATACCGAGAGTGCAAAGCCTGCCGAGAACATCAGGAACAGCAAAAAGTAGACAGGCGGCGAGAGGGCATCGAGCAATTTGTCCACCCCTGCAAGGATGCCTGTTGTGGCATTAACCAGTTTCCCCCAGATGGAGCTGTCCCCGCCCGCAACCAGCGCGCGTGTCACGGTAAATCCAAATAACATGGTTTCGGCTGCTGTCAGAGTATAGTCGCCAACGTTCTTCATTTTGATTAAAGGATTGACCTGATCGGCATTTGTTCCAGAGCCTGATAATGAAGTCGCGATATAGTCAGTTAACCGGACTACATATAAACCGCTCGTTTTCATAAACGCACTTTTTGGATCACTCATATCGCCGGCTTTCATCTCATCGGCGGTGACCGTGGTGCCGAGTGCGGGGGCATAGGTGGTGTTCTGCAGTTGCGTTCGGTACGCCTGGTAGATATTCCCCAGCAAATCCATGTCACCGATTTCGCCGAGCTGCGATATTGAGGATACCTCTGGGGTCCGCTCGGCCAGTTCGCCCAGCCGCTGATTGGCCGTGGCAAACGTCTGGTACCACGCACCCAGCGACACCCAGCCGTAGGTGTTCAGGTACGATTTCAGCGCATCCTGCTTTTCCGTTTCGCCGTTGTCTTTCGGCAGCGCATTCTGCACCGCCTGCTCATAGTTGTTCGCTGCCTTCTGAATCCGGGCCTCCATATCAGGCAGGTTTCCTTCCCCGGTATCCCGGCGGGCGAGGTATCCACTCACGAACCCCGAGGCCGCGTCGTCGAGATCGGCCAGCATCGCATCCATCGCGCTGCGCTGGGTCGACACCACACCGCTGTATTCGGACGCACGAAAAGGATTAAAGAATTTGCCGATGGCGGTCTGATTATTTGTGCCGTCGCCATCGAGGACGAGACTGGCGCTGCCACACAGGGCGCTGCCGTTGGATATCGTGACAGTGTAACGGGATGACGTGGTCTGCTGGCTTTCCGTCATTGGTGCGGTGGTATTCCGCCCGCCCTGACGATAGTCCGACAGGGCCGTGTTGACGGCGTGTTTGCACAGTTGCATGTCAAGTATCGCTCTTGCCGCTGTGCGGGTTTCCCCCTGAACAGGCTGGACCGTCATCGAATAGCCGCTGGCGATGTTGTCCGCCGCCGTCTGCACCATCAGGTTTGCCGAACCCACGCCCATCACAGAACTGCCCCACAACATGATGAGCTGGGCCAGGCTCCAGCCATTCCCGGACGGCACGATAGACATGAACCCCCAGACAATACTGAGCGTACCCACGATATCGCGGTCGGCGCTGAAGACTTTTCCCTGGTGGCCGGTGCCCACAATGTGGCGCAGGCCGATAAACATAAACCAGACCACCGCCATAATGGCGATAATGCCGTTGAAAAGACCGAACATGTTGCCAATGATGGTGTCGCCACTGCCGGAAAGCGGGTCGGTCACGACGTCACCAAAAATTGTGACCAGCGCCTGACGGGAGAGATCTTCCCTGTTTGTGGCCGCAGATAAAATGTCCTGATACGTCACGGCCATTGCCGGAAACACCGGCAACATCAGGGCGGCACTGAGTGCGCGAAATGAGAATTTCACATGAACTCCGGTTTTAATAATGAGGCGCACAACGCGCGGAACAGGAAAAGGCGGGCATCTTCTGATACGCTGCCGGTTGTCAACAGAGAGGCAGGCTGATGCCGAAAAAAAACAAAAGACAGACGGACGCGCATGACGCCGTCTTTAAAATGATACTGTCGGACCCGAAGGCCGCCCGCGATCTGCTGGAAGTCCATCTTCCCGAAACATGGCGGGGCGTGTGCGACCTGAGCACGCTGCGCCTGCAGCCAGGGTCCTTTGTGGAGCCGGATCTGAAGAAGTATTACAGCGACGTGCTGTATCGGGTGAATATGACCGGGCGGGAGTCCGGCTACATTTACGTGACGGTGGAGCACCAGAGTTCGCCGGACAGGCTGATCGGCTTTCGCATGATGCGATACGCCATCGCGGCGATGCAGCAGCACATTACGCAGCACAAGAGCAAAACGGTGCCGGTGGTGATCCCTTTGCTGTTTTATGCCGGGAAAACCTCACCGCACCCTTACCCGGTGGACTGGCTGGCGTGTTTCGATGAACCGGAACTCGCGCGGCGACTGTATACGCAACCCTTCCCGCTGGCCGATATCACGGTCATTCCGGATGAGGCGCTGCTGCAGCACCGCAGCGTGGCGCTGCTGTCGCTGGTCATGAAGCATATCCGCACACGCGATCTGATGCTGTATCTGAAAGATATCGTGATGCTGGTTACCCTGGGAACGATGACAGAAGAGCAGTTTTTGACCATAATCAACTATATTCTCCAGTCAGGCGAAAAAACGCAGAGCCGCGCCTTTCTGGAACAACTGATCCGTGAGATACCGCAGCATGAGGAGGGTTTGATGACTATCGCCGAACAGTTACGTGAAGAAGGCAAACTGCAGGGCATCCAGCAGGGCATCCAGCAGACAGCGGAGAGTATCGCCCGTAATCTGCTGGCGTCCGGCGTGCCTGTTGAGACTGTGAAGCAGGCTACCGGTCTATCCCTGCAGCAACTGGAACAGCTTACGCACTGACGAGGGTTTGATGACCATTGCCGAACAGTTACGTGAAGAAGGTAAACTGCAGGGTATTCAGCAGGGTATTCAGCAGGGCATCCAGCAGACAGCGGAGAGTATCGCCCGTAATCTGCTGGCGTCCGGCGTGCCTGTTGAGACTGTGAAGCAGGCTACCGGCCTCTCCCTGCAGCAACTGGAGCTGCTTAAGCACTGAGACACAGACCGCGCCGTCAGGCGCGGTTCTTTCCGTTGATTGCGTCTCCGGCTATCAGCGACCGTCTGAGCGCCGTCCTCCATCCCCGGCGGTCATCCAGAAAATCCCGGAACGTTCCCTTTTCCTCCAGACTGACCCGTTTTTCCAGTAGCTGCCAGAGCCGGTACGTGGCCGTCAGGGCGCGGGTGGCGCAGTACCCACTGCAGGCCAGCAGGCAGAGCAGGGTAATGAACAACCGCGCCAGCGTCAGCGGCGGTAACGCCGACGCATGCAGGGCCATCCCCCCGATAAACCCGGACAGCGTCAGCAGCGTCCAGAACGCCACGCGCCAGCGCCGGCGAAGACGACTGAAACGTCGCGTCAGTTCAGGCACAGAACGACCGCTGGCCGCCACCGCCTCCGCCCACGACAGCGTCGCATGCGCATCGTTTTCGTCCTCGCCGGGCAGCGCCGCTTTCAGCCGCTGTCGATGGCTGTTGACCATGTAACTCACCGCCCGGATGACCCAGCCGGTCTCCTTTACGGGCAGCACGATATTCGCCGTGCCGCTCATCAGGCGACGCCCCACCGTCCGGCGTGGATTTTGCTCTTTTTTGCTCATTTTGCCGTCCCCTGACTCATTTTCATCTCCAGCGGCTGCAGCCTCTCCGTGTAGTACGCCCGGGCTGAGAGCGTCAGCTGCTGACCGGCGATGACGTTGCCCTGCCGGATATGCTCTTTCAGGTCGTTGAGCTGCCAGTTCATCTGCGCGGTGGTGCGCACCAGTTCGCGCAACAGATTGTCACCCTGCATTTCCTGAAGGTCTTTCAGCCAGTCCGTGCTGGCATAGCGACGCCCGGCCTCGAAGGCTTCAAATTCACGCTGGCTCATTATGCCGTTTGCTTTCGCCTCCGGAGAGGCCGTCTGGTCGAAGTACGCCGCAGCCGATGATGACTGCAGGGCCTCACGCAGACCGTCGCGGGTACTCTCATTCGGCGTACTGTCAGCAATCAGTGACTGCTGGGGCCAGGCGGCCGCGTCCGTGATGCCGTTATATTCATTCTGCAGGCCGACATAATTCCGGCCGGTGATGGTGCCGACCTCGCCTTTCCCCGGGGTTCTGCCGGCAGACGGCCGGGCGGTGTTCTTCATGTAGGCCATCGCGGCATCGACCTGGGCCTGGTTAAAGGTCAGCGCCGGTGGCGTGTCCGCATCGCCTGCGCCGTAGAGTACCGACCGCACCTGGCTGTCGCCCCCGGGAAGCTGGCCAACGGACGGGCAGACCTCCGTGCCGCCAAAACGGGCATACTCCGCTTCGGTGCAGTACGCCGCATGTACCGCACTGCCGTCATACGCATCGCGCGTCCGGCTGTCGGCGGCCTGCTCCAGACGCTGCTGTATGGGACGACTGCTGACACCGCCCCCGCGCGACAGCGTGGTGGCGTGTGATACCGAGGTGTGCTTTCCCTGCGTCGCAGAGCCGGAAGCCGACTCGCTGCAGATAGCATCCGGGACCGTGTAGCTCTGGCGGGCCGCTTCCAGACGGCGGGTTTCTTCATTAAAAATCATCTGCTGGCGTGTCGCCTGCCCGTCATGGGACACAATCGCGCCGAGTTTGTCAGCGCTCTGTGTGATGGCCGTGCCGGTGGCCTGCTGCATGGCGAGGATTTCACCGAGCACACCGCTGATAACGCCCAGTTCAGGCATTATCTGGGCGGTGACGGGCTGGCTGGCCACCACGGTCACGGGATAAGCTGCCGCAGCCGGGGCGGTCAGCAGCGCCGCCAGCGCGGCGGTCGTCAGTATGGCAACGGGGGCATAGCGGATTCGTTCAGACACAGGGCATTCTCCTTGCAGGGACCAAAGGGGTGAACGGCACGCCGGACGGGAGACAGTCATCCGTCAGGGGGGCCAGCGGAAAGGCCTGGTAGCGCCGGACAATGATGCCCGACCGGTCGAGGGTATCGATAACGGACAGGCTGCAGCGTCGTGGCCGGCGCTGCGCGGTGGCGAGGACGTCCATGCGCGGCCAGTCTCCCGGACTGATGCGGGGGGCGTCCGGGGACAGATGCCAGAGCCAGGTGTCGTCGGTCAGTACCGGTGCCGGCGTGGCGGGCAACAGCCAGTGAACCACGTGCGTGATGAGCACGGGCGCCGCGTGCGGTAACGTGACCTGCCAGCGGGCCGTGGTCAGCAGCGTCTGCGGCCAGTCCCGCAGCTTCAGCCGGAGGGCGGCGGGCGTGGCCGATGGCCGGGCTGACACCACCTCCAGCACAAGAGGGGTGGTGGCGGGCGCCAGCCGCGTGCTGCGGACGGACACCGCGTAGTTCGCCTGCGCCGTGTGCAGCCACAGGCCGTCCAGTCTGACCACGCCATCAGGCGGGCGACGGCAGCGAGGCGTCAGATGAATGACAGTCAAAGGTCGTACCCCTGCTTTTTGATGAGTTCACCGGCGAGTGAATGAATGACGTTGTCGGTGTCATGTTCACTCGCCCGGTGGTCGATGAAGGCCTCCGCATCGCCGCGCGGGAAGTGGGTGGCCAGAATTTGCCTGGCCCGAACGGAGCCGATTCGGGCGGTGAGTTCGCGGCGCAGCGCCGTGTTTTTAGGTGAAGAGTTCAGCGCCCAGAGGGCCAGCGGGCCGACGGTGAATTTGAGTATTCGCGCCAGCATTCCCCCCTTCACGCGGAACACGCCGAGGATGTAGATACCGCTGCCGTCCGGCGCAGGCCCCTCTGGTAACCGGAGAAAGCGCTGAAGTATGGCTTCGTCTATACGGAAATGGTTTTTCAGCAATGGAATATCTTCCTGCCGGTAGCGAATAAGCCAGAGGGTGTTGGCGGATTTGAGAATACTTTCCGGGTAGTCCTTCAGGAACTGCGAGGAGAGCACGGTGCGGATACCAAACTTGCGCTGCTCGCGGTCCTGCGTATCCAGCGCATCCCAGATGAAGTCAATCCCCCGGGCGTTGTGAAGCTCTTCGTAGACCTTTGTTTTGATTTCCTGGTCGAGCTGGGTGATGCGGCGCAGAGCGCCGGCATGGTACGCCTTCGGCAGCGCGTCAAACACCTCATCCTGATACTGCGGCAACAAAAAGTCGCCCCCGGCAATTTGTCCGGCAATCAGGTACATGATCCCCGTCCGCAGACGGCCTGCCGGGGTTTTATCGCCCGCCACGTTGTTGAGGTCGACCGCCATGATGCGGGTGTCCGGGTTCAGCATCAGGCGGGTGCAGCCGGATATCATCGGATAGTCGCTGTGGCCCTGGTCCAGACAGCGGCGGATATACTCCAGCAGCGGCTCCGATGAGTTGTCGCGCTGCACCATCCCGAACACATCCCGGATCGATTCGTCGCCCAGATACGAGGACATCTCGGCCAGAACCGGCATGGCCCGGCAGTGCGCCCGCTGGGCCGCCGGGATGAGGCCGGCTTCATGCAGCATATCGCGCACCTCGAACCAGCTGGTCTTCGACCACCACCGGGCGTCATGCTGCTCCGCCAGACCGCTGTCCTGCAAGGCGCGGTCAACGTCCGGCTCGTCACCCTGACGGTACAGACGAGGCTGAAGGTCGCTCAGCGTGCGGTACGCCAGTTCGGTCAGCCGCGTCATAATCTGACGGGTGTCGTTCGGGTTGCAGGGCTGTCCCGTGGTGGTATCAATACACAGGGAAACCAGCACCTGAATAATAAAGTTCTTCTCCGGCGTGATGGGACTGTGCGCCCCGTAGAGAATGTCGAACAGGTTGCGGGTATGCTCCGGGTTATTGCTCAGAATGAGGCCAACCGCCTCATCCTTCCTCTCCGGCGGCAGGTTGTCACGGATGAGCTGTATCAGCCCCATCGCGCTGAAACCTTTGTCGATGTAGGCGATGAAAGGCAGGCTTTTCTGCGCCGAACTGATCTGGACTTCCGAGAGGGTGTTAATCAGCACCGATTTCCCCAGCCCGGAGTCGCCGGGCGTGAGTTCGGTATGTTTGTTTTGCAGGGAAGAGGCCAGGCCCACCTCAAAGGCTGCGCCGTCTTCGGTGTGCAGCATCAGATTGCCTTTCCCGCGCCAGACTGACCCTGCCCGGTTCAGGGGAAGCAGGGAAAGCGCATGGGATAACGGCGGATAGAGAAGGGCAGGGCCGGAAGCGGCCGAGGCGGCGGGCAGCGTGTTCACCCAGCCTCTGCGCGGGTCCCCGAAGGTTGTGGTGGTGCCGCAGACGCCCCAGCCTTCCAGGGTTGACTGGAGAACCGACAGGTTGCGGGCGCAACGTTCGCGGGTCTCCGCCCAGGTGGTGGCCACGATGGTCATTACGCAGACCGGGTCGTACTGGTCCACCTTTGCCAGCGTCTGCACCGCATCGTACATCGGACGTACCGCACCAATAAAACTGGAATAGGACAGCAGCGTCCGTTTCCAGCCCAGCGCGTCCATGCCGCCGGGCATGATGTCCATACGAATACGCCAGGGGATGGCGCGGGGAACCTCTTTGACCAGCTGATTGAAGGTGCGCGGATTCTGCGGCCCCAGCGTGATGGTCACCATCCCGTGCCAGAGTCCGCCGCACTGCACCAGATTGCCCCGGGCCTTCGCGTCCCGGCTGAACAACTGGATATTGAGCGGGGGCGTGTGCAGCGCAGACGCGTCTTCCCCGCGCCGCATACCCGCAGGGCCGGTGTCGCCGGGCAGGAACGGGTGCCAGTGGCGTGGCGTATGGTCCCGGTCGGTCTGTCGGCGGATTTCATACCCGAGCTCATGGGTGTCCATCAGGTGCAGCAGCAGCCCATCTGACGATTTGTTCAGGGCCTGCTCCAGCGTATCGATAAAGGCGTCGTGGCGAATTTTCAGGGCCGACATGGCCCATCGCCACGGGTGCTGGGCATGGAGTGCTTTCGGGGCGCGGGCATCCAGATTACGGACGCGCTCTTCATGGCCGCGCCGGTCGCCCTGGCCAACCAGTTCCGGCGAACTCCAGACCGCCAGCCAGCAGCGCTCGCGGACCAGCCAGGGGGAGAGGGTTGTGACTTTTTCTCCCAGCACGTCCTGGAGCTGAATGCCGGTGTGGGTCAGTGACCGGTACTGTGGCGCCAGCATGTCGTTGATTTCATCCTGGCCGCGCGCGGGGTCGCGCTCAAAAATAAAGGCCATCTTGTGACCTTTTTTCCGGTAAGTCGTGTTCAGCGAATCGCTGAGGTGCGCTATCAGCGACTCCAGTGACCCTTCGCGGACATTTTCGGGGTCTTCGTCCATCTCGCGCTGGGCGCCGAGGATTTCCATCACGGAGAGGTACTCCCCCCGATGGGTGGTGGCAATGTAAGGTGCTTTCAGCCAGGGGCGGCGTTCGCGGTCGGCTTTATCAAGGCCGATGACCGTATCGAGATCGCAGTAATCTACAAAGTCAGCCGTGACGGAATGGCGCGACAGTGTGTGAAAGAAATCTTCGACGGCAAAGATAAGGCGGTTGATGTTCATAGGCTCGGTATGACGAAATGGGTGAAAAAGGAACGTTGACGGCATGGCGCCGGGAAAGGGGGCAAAAAGGTTTTTCCCCTTACGGTCGGTGTGGTAAATTGTTGGTCCCTCTTATGAGGTCTCCAGCAACACAAAATCTTATAAAAATACGTTGAGATAGCCACTTTCCAGCCCCGACCCGCAGTCGGGGCTTTTTTTTTGCCTCAGTCTGGCCGTACCCGGAACCAGTAGCATTCCGGGCCGTATTTTATCGGCTCGATCATCGTTTCTCCTGTCTAGGAAAGGTGGGGTGATTCCGGAAAAGCGTCCGGTGTCAGCACCAGTGCCAGTCCCTGCATGTTGTTTCGCAATGCATCCCGCTGCGAGGGCGGGTGGCGGCGCAGGACGTCGGCAAAATCCACCGGACGCCAGCTGCGGTACCTCTCCTCCACGGCCACGCGATTCTGTAACAGGGCGGAAAGCACGGCCTTCCCTTCACGCCGCACGGTCTTATCTCCGGTCAGAATGGCCTTCAGCGTCTGACGGTTCAGGGCCACCACGCTCGACGGATGCAGGTCCGGCAACCAGACCATCATCCCCTGCGCTGCGGCTGCGCCGTTCAGGGCATGCCACGCGTGGCAGAATGCGCACAGCGCGAACGGGGCGGCGGCAGGCGAAAGGGCGTCATGCTCCCCGGCACTCAATGGAGATGTCTGCGTTATCTGGCGGTGAGGAATGTGTCGCAGGGCCATGCGTCGGGCGGCAAGCTGAGCCTGCAACAGCCCGTTGCGGGCGGCGTCTAGCGCGGCAGTTTGCCGGGCCTGTGCGGCCGGGGACGCGGGGCGCGGGGCGCTGTTCAGTCTGTCGAGCGTGGCGGTTGCCCGCTCAAGACGCCCCCGGACATCGTCCATCGCCTGCGCGACCGGCGTCAGAACAGAAGACTCAGGAAGCAGGAAGCGATGATGGCACGTTGCGTGGCAGCAGAAACAGCGCCCGCCGTCCGTCTGTTCCGGGGCCGGTAACAGCGGCGCATTCGTCCAGACCACGTCCGGGCGCGGGAGGGGGTACAGCCAGGTGTCGGTCTTTTCCATGGGAGAGTCCCGGTGAGGGGCGGCAGGCCGCCCCGGTGTGAGAAACGTCAGTTAACGGTGACGGCGGAGGTGCCCATCTGCTTCTGGGTACGGCTCAGAATTTCCGGGACGATAACCAGCAGGGCCCCGCAGACGAGCGAAACGATGCAGGCGATAAGACTTCCACCGCCCTGCCGTCCGACCTTTTTGAAGCCGATAACGCCGCCAATAAACAGCACCACGCCGATGAACTGTGCAATGGTCAGTGAGGCGGACTGGCTGGTCTTTGCACCGTCGCCGACGGCGCGCACCATGTCGGCAAGGTCGCCGTCCGCAAGCACGGCTTTGGGCAGCAGGATCAAGGGGAGGGCCAGCAGCACCCGGGTGAGGCGTTCACGCGCGTCGTGCAGGCGAACCAGAACAGAAAACATGAACGCCCGTGCACGGGCAGTGACAGCACGTAAGTGCGACATAGTCGTAACTCCTGATATGAACAAAAAAATAACTGAGAGGGTGAAGCGGGGGTGGCGTAACGCCGGGGTCAGAACGCTATCCCGAGGCTGGCCAGTGAGGCATCAAGTACGCGGTCGATAAAGACGAGCAGGACGCCGGCAATAAATTTGACGTTACCCCGGCTGACGGATTCGCTGGCGCTCAGGCCGGTGTGGCCGTCAAGTGACACCTTCCGCCATTCGCTGATACCGGACATGGCAAATCCGACGCCCGCCAGACGGGCCAGTGACAGCACGGCGTTGGCTGCACCGGCCGCCGCCCCGAACGTCTGGGGTTGTACCCAGGCGATGGGGCCGAACGTCTGGGCGCTGAAGCCCATCTGTGCGCCCCCGGCATTCAGCATGGACGGCAACGAAACCAGCATGGCGCAGGTAAACAGCCCCCCGGTGAAGCGGCCGGGTGACATGGGCACGGCACGATGGCCTTTTGCCCGGGCCAGCAGTGCGATCAGGCCGAGAACCCCGAGGAACTCCGACCAGGTGAAGAAAAAATCCATCCCGGCCTGAAAGATACTGTCCGCAAAATGCTCGATGGCGCTGAGGGCATCAGTACTCATCAGCGGACGGCGCCTCCGGAGGTGTGCAGTGTGCGGGTGGCGGGATCAATGCGGGTGATTGTCACCTTGCCCAGCGTGTCGCCCTCCCGTACCGCCCAGGTGCTGCCCTGCCAGCGGACCCAGGCCATGCCCGCTTCCATCGACACCACCTTCATCCCGCTGACGGCGCTGACCTTTTTCTTTGCCACCGCGCCCGGCGTGCTGGCGGTCGCGGTCGCGGTCGCGGCCGGCGCGGTGGCCTGCATCCCCGCAAGTGTCGCCTGCAGGGTGGTGAGCTGCTGACGGGTTTCCCGCGCGTAATCCTCATCCCGGCGCAGCGCATCCCCCAGGCGTTTGATGCTGTCCTGCATCATGGTCAGGCTGTCGTTGAAGGTTTTATCCCGCGCATCCAGTTCGGCCTTCACGTCCGACATGACCCGGGACAGGTCTGGCATGACCGTGTCGGGCGGCGAGGCGGGCGGGAACGCAGACGTCCCGGTGGAGCCGGGCGCAACGGTCTCGACAACCACATCACTGAAGGCGTTGTCAGGCGGTACGGACTCCCCCAGCTGGCGCTGCAGGAGGTAAACGGCAGCGGCGACCAGTATCAGGGTGACCCCCGTCAGCCAGATGGCATCGAGGCCCATGATGATGGGGCGTTTCCACCACGGCAGTGACGGGGTGGCATCATCGGCGATGTAATCCTCTTCATCGGTGTGTTCAGGTGTGTTCGACATGATTATTGTTCCTCCTGCCAGGGGTAGCGCTGGCGCATTTCCGCCCGGCGAGTTTCTGAAATGTTCTGCAGACGACGCTGGACGTCCCAGGACGTCTGCGTGCCGGAAGAACGGACGTCCGACGCAGAAAGGCTTTCCTGCGCCGGTGAAACGGCAGGTGTGGTGTCGGTGACCGCGTCAACAAACAACACGGAGATGACTTCCCCCTGAGCCACGTTAACCTGCTTAAACGGCACATCGCCGAGGGCTTTTGTCAGTACCTCGCTGCCGCGCTGCGCCGTACCACCGAGCATGACGCCCGCCACGGCCGCGCCATCCGGTGAACCCACCCGGCTGGTGACATCGCCAAAGTTGCCCTGAACGATACGCGTATTGGCATCCCGGTAGAGCTTGCCGAGGTCCCCTCCGCCTGAGAGAAGGGACGGCAGAACAATCTGCGTCACCCAGTGGTGGCTGACGTCTGTCGCCACGGACGACTGGAGGTCGGACTCCCGCTGTGCCCAGGCGTTGACCTTCAGGGGCAGGCCGCGCCAGCTCATCGACGTGAAGTGGATTTGTACGCCGTTCCCCGCGAGCTTCACGCCCGGACTGTGCAGCACCGCCCCTTTCCACGGCCCGGCCTGAAGGGTTGCGGTGACCTGAGACTCCGCATTGTCGGAGTTAATGGCGGTGTCAATCGTGGCGGGGACGCGGGTCAGCGCCGGAATAATCGTGACAGGCCCCCTGTTACTGCCTGCCCCGGCAGAAACGGCAACAGACTCACCGGTCAGGGAGGCGGTGGTGCGGGGCGTTGCACCGCCCCACATGGCCTTCGCCACGACCGGGGCCTGTCCGGTCTGGTGGGCGCGCAGACGGCTCAACAGCTGCTGCAGACGGGCCTGTCGCTTTTCATCCTCCGCGCGGGTGTCGCCTGATGCCGGGGGCGTCGGGGTCGTTTCACGCGGGGAGGTCGGCGGAGGCGTCACGGGCGGCGCCGGGGTTTCGTGGCTGTCCAGTCCCATCGGCAGGCTGGCGATGAACGTGGTGTGCTGGCGTTTTGCTGCCGCGGCCCCCTGCTCATTGTCCGCTTTCAGCAACTCACGGTAGCGCGGGCTTTCCGGGGTGCTGCCGCCGCTGCCGGAGGTGGCCCGGTTCAGGTTGACCGCAGAGGCCCCGGCGTCGTTTTGCGGTCCCAGCCAGGAGATCAGCAGATACCCGCCACCCAGCACCGTTAGCAGACCCAGCCCAATCAGAGAAAAAAGTTTTTTGCCGGAAGAGCCGGCTTCCTGTTCTTCGCTCATGAGGACTCCAGATCAGGGGTGATGTGAACGGACCGGCCTTCGACAGAAAACGTCAGCAACGGACTGAGAGGAAGCTTCCAGACGTGCGTACCGTCCGCCGAGGAGAGCGTCTGTTCAAACTCATCCCGCAGCATGGCGCGTGAACGGACGATCAGATTATCGCCCTGCTGCCAGACCGTGGTGTCAGCCAGGTTTCCGGTGAACCGGAGTCGCCGGATAGTGGGATCTTTCGGCGGAATACCGTCGAGAAAAGCCTGCAGAGTGGTGTCATGCAGGGCGATTTTTGCAGCCGGTGCGTCCGCCCGGGGGCTGCCCGGTCCCTGTCGGGGGATGCGCAGGTCAAGGCGACTGTCCGTTTCCTGGCTGGCGGCAGGGGTGTCGGTCTCGCCGCTGTTGACATTCAGGATGACGGGCACCGCCAGTCCTTTCAGATAGACCGAGACATTGCCCGCCGCCCACGGCCGGGTTGGCGTGATGGTCACCATGTTGCCGTTGTACTGGACGTCGAAGAAACCCGGGGCGGCATTGTACGGTGGATCAGACTGCGGCCAGGGCGTGCCGTTGATGTCCGAAAACGTCACCACGCTCAGGTTGTTAACCGCCGTGCGGACCAGCGGGAGGCTGGCGCCGGGAGAGAGGTTGACGGTCAGGGAGCTGATACGCGGCACGACGCTTGTGACGGGGCTGCTGACGGCCCGTTCATTGTCGGCGACCATGCCCCGCAATGTCCGGATTTCATCGGGTGACAGCGCGGCATCAAGGCGGGCGGCGTCGATGACGTCCGCAGAATTTCCCGAGGGTACCGGGACGTCACCGGTCAGGCGATCGGCCGGCACGCTGTCCGGGTGGGGATTCGGACCCGCCGGGGCGCCCGTCTGTGGCCCCCGGGCTGGCCGCCATCCACTGTCGGCGGTTTCGGCGGCCGTAGCCGCCATGCTGCTGGCCATCAGCAGGACGCATAAAAGAGAACGAAGTCGCATAACACTTCCTTTACGGGCGAAAAACAGAGAGCAGGGAATGCGTGACGCGTCAGTTTGCTGGCGCGTTGCGGGAGATCATCTGACTGATCTCCATCCCTGCAGGTTTAAGGCGCGGGTCGACGCGAGTGAGGGTGATTTCAAAGGTGAACGTTTGTTCCGGGCGCTGGGTGTTCTGCCCGATAAGGCGCAGACGGACCGGGTACTGCGCTGTCCAGAACCAGACGCCATTGCTGAAGCGCCCCTGACGGACAATGACGCCAGCGCCCGTTGTACCACTCAGGTTCATGCGGTCTTTTTTCAGCGCATCCAGAATGTTGGAGGCGTTTAACGCATTGACGTATCCGGCGTACCCGGCTTCACTGAAGCGCGGGGACAGGCTGCTGACCTGCTCGCGGTAATGAACAAAATCGAGATTGAATGCCCGGGTCAGGGTCTGGCTGCCGTAGGCCAGAACATCCTCCTGGCTCCAGCCCGGCTCGCTGGTTGGCACGAGAGGCACCAGTCGCCCGCTGTCGGTGGCAAAATATTCCCGCTGGACGTCTGTCGCCCGCCAGTACTGCACCCCGTTGCCCAGAAGGCTAATCAACAATGCCACGCCGGTGTTGGTGGTGATTTTCATCAGCTTCTGTAGCGTGACGGCCCGCTCCTGGGACTTTTTCAGGCTGTCGGTCACCTCTTTCAGCGGGTCGTCAGGCGGAGAAGGGCGCGCGGTGGTTTTTTTTGTTGATGTCACAGACTGCTCCCGTAGCTTTTCCAGGGGTCAATATTGCCGGGAAGCTTGTCGTTGACGCGGTCGACGACGGCGTCGCAGACCTCGTTACCGAGCTTCTCCAGCAGGTCGTTGAGGTTCGGAAACTGCGGCAGGGAGATCGTGGTTTTTTTGATTTTTGACAGACAGGACTGCAGGGACGATGCCACATCATTCTCCCGTTGCGACCAGGCCTGTGCTGCCGTGCGGGCGCGTTCATACCCGGCCTGACTGCCCGCCTGAGCTGCGGTAGCCGCGCGACACGTTGCCGCGTTCGCGTGGGCTGAGAGGAGAAGGAAAGCAAGCAGCACCGGCGTGATACCTTTGCGTAACGTCATGATGGCTCCTTACCGGCTCATCGGCCGGGGTTGTGGGATAGCGCCTGATGATGATGTTTTTCCTGTCTGTCCTCCGGCTTTGGGCTTGCTGACCACTGCTGCCAGGTCTGCTCAAAGCCGAGGCGACGGAAAAGGGCATCCGGCTGTTTATCCGGCGTGTAAAGCTGTGCAATCAGGGGCGCTTCGCGCTGTTTTAACGTGAACACCATGTGTTCAGGTGACGGATTCGGGTTATCGCGGTGGCGGTTAATCGCTTCACCGTATCCGGCAAACCGCAGTCCGGTCTCCGTGACGGCATTGATGACCAGTTGTGAACCGTCGACGGTGGGGGTGGCGAGCGCGGGGTACAGCGTCCCGTTCAGACGCACGACGCCCTGAAGGTGGTCCCCGGCTCCCTGTACCAGCAACAGGTCGGTTTCCCGGGTCTGGTCATTCACCGCCCCCATCACCGGAGCGAACCCTTTCGGCGCCTCGCCCGCGCCGTGAACCGGCCCCGTCAGCCTGTCCGGGCGCGAGACAGGATGGCGGTCTTCACCGAGCAGCAGGTCGCCGGTGAAGCCCTGCGGGACTTTCAGACCACGGGTTTCATCCGGCCAGGCGGCAACCACCTTTTCCATCACGGCATTGAACGAGGCGCGGTCATAAGCTTCAACCGTCATTCCCTGCTCGGGCCGGTCGTGTGACACGGCGATGCCGGGCGTCAACGGCGTCAGCGACCAGTGATTGCGGACGCGAGGTTTGTCCTCGCCGGGGAGCGTGAAGGACTCGCGATTATTGAGGGTGAGCGTCACGGCTTCTCCCGTGCGGATATTCTTCACCAGCGCCTCCAGTTCCCGGCCCCAGTAGCGTTGCGATCCGTCGCGGTTGCTCAGTTCAATAAAGAAACTCCGGCCTTTTCCCTGTCCGTACTCGGCCTCGCCGTAGCGCGTCAGCTCCGCCGTGACACTCTGTCCCGGAGACAGTTTTGGGGGCGGGGAAAGTTCTTCCGCCGGTGGTTGTGGTTGTGGTGAGGACGAGGGTGCCGGAGCAGCCGACGATGCCGGCGCGGACGGCTCCGGGGCTGTCCCTGCGGCTGTCTCTGTCCGGGCGGCCGGGGCGGCTGCTGATGGCCGGGCGGCAGACGTCGTGACGGGCGGCGTTTCACCGGGCGTGTTCGCCGCGAACATATCCGGCGTCGGTATATGCGTTTTCACCGCATCGCCTGTGCTGGCGTGTGTCTGGCGCAGTGCATCGAGACGGGCGCGCTGTGCGGGTTGCTTCATGCGCACATTGATGTCGTTCGTCACGATCAGGTGCATCGCCCGCTCCCGGAAGGCTTCGCTGCCGGTCAGCTCAATCACCCCGCCGTAGAATTTCGCCGCTACCGCCAGGGCTGCGAGGATTTTTTTGTCGTCAGCCGACGCACCATCCGCCATTTCCAGCCGGTTTCCGAGGTCCCGGAATGCAGGCTGGTCGTCCAGGCGATACAACACCGTATTGTCAGGGAGGACATCCCATTTCAGCTGCCGGACGATGGCATCAAGGTCGGCTCTCTCCGTGGCCTCCGGGCGGCGCGGGCCGTACACGATGGCATCGGGCGGCGGGGACGATGCCGGTGCGGCGGCATCTTCCCCCGGCGAAAGCGGGTCACCGGCGGTCGGCTGTGGCTGGCGGGGGACCGCTTCTGCCTCAGCCATATCCGCATTATCGTCGGCGGTATTCCGTGCTTTTCCCGGTGCCGTATCGACGGGTTGCGCCTCTGGCGAAGACGTCGCGTCTGCGGTGCTGGCAGGTTCCGGGGTGTCAGCCTGCTGTAACGACTCATTGACGGCAGGTGCGGTGTCGACGGGTTGTACCT
Source organism: Klebsiella sp. PL-2018 (assembly GCF_019048985.1). Lineage (NCBI taxonomy): Bacteria > Pseudomonadati > Pseudomonadota > Gammaproteobacteria > Enterobacterales > Enterobacteriaceae > Klebsiella > Klebsiella sp. PL-2018. The sequence continues at coordinate 76,038 of NZ_CP077674.1, read as the reverse complement.
CTGGCGAAGACGTCGCGTCTGCGGTGCTGACGGGTTCCGGGCTGTCAACCGGCTGTAACGACTCATTGACGGCAGGTGCGGTGTCGACGGGTTGTACCTCTGGCGAAGACGTCGCGTCTGCGGTGCTGGCAGGTTCCGGGGAGTCAACTGGCTGTAGCGGCTCGCTGACGGCAGGTGCGGTGTCGACGGGTTGTACCTCTGGCGAAGACGTCGCGTCTGCGGTGCTGGCAGGTTCCGGGGTGTCAACTGGCTGTAGCGGCTCGCTGACGGCAGGTGCGGTGTCGGAAGGTTGTACCCTTGGCGAAGACGTCGCGTCTGCGGTGCTGACGGGTTCCGGGCTGTCAACCGGCTGTAACGTCTCGCTGACGGCAGGTGCGGTGTCGACGGGTTGCGCCTCTGGCGAAGACGTCGCATCTGCGGTGCTGGCGGGTTCCGGACTGCCAACCGGCTGTAACGGCTCGCTGAAGAGGAACTCAGGTATGACGGGGGGCCCCTGTTCAGGTGTGGCGATGTCCTGCACGTCTGCCGGCGTCATCGTGTCCCATCCGGGCAGTCTTTCTGCAGGGGCCGGGCTGTCGACCGGCGGACCGGGCGGGAATTCTGGCGTATCGGCGGCGCGATACGGCTCATCATCGCGAGACTCAGTATCCATAGTATGTACCTCTGTTATCGGGTCAGCGGGAAAGGTGATATCTGCGGTGCGCAGCATGTCATGCAGGGTTCGGGTGAAGACTTCATGGCCCCGGACAACGGCGAGGTCATTGAAATCAGTCAGGCCCTGCGCGGTTTCTTCCGGGGAAAATTCGGGGACGATATACTGCCCGAAAGCCAGAATGGCGGCCTGTTGCGCGCTGGTGACGCCTTTATTCACGGGCAGATGCGCGTCGTTGTCGGCGCAGAAGACCAGCGGGGTGGCCGGAAGCGCCTCGCGGACGTTCAGGGCCACGTCGACCATATTGGCCGCATCGACCGTCATCAGGACGGGCAGTCCGGTGGCCTCGTGCAGGGTGGCCGCCGTGGCGTAGCCTTCAGCGAACAGCACCGGTGCGCCGCTGCGGTAGTCGCCGAAGGCGAAGAAGTTGCCGGCTTTTTCGGCCTCTTTCAGAAGTCGTGCATCTTTGCCTCCGCTCTCAGGGATGCGCTGAAACGAACGGATCTCGCCGCGAATATTGCTTAACGGCACAACCAGTTCCTGCCTGTCGTTAATGCGAATGCCCGGTGCGGCATGAATGCCCTTCCGGGTCAGGTACGGGTGTTCCGTAGCCTGCCGTAAACGCCCCAGAACCCGGCTGGCATAGTCAGCCTGCCGGCGATACTGCTGCTCACGGTGACGCAGGCTGTCATCGCGGTTCTGCTGTGCCTGCGCCCGCAGATGGAGCCGGGTGCGGGGATCGGCTTCCTCCCCGCCGGAGAATACCCAGTTCGTGGGTTTTGCCTCTCCGCTGCGGTAGTCGCGATACCAGCCAGCAGGGCGACCGTCCATCCAGGCGCGATAGGCCCCGCTTTTCCCGTCCCTGCGGTCATCGCGTGTCGGAACCCGTTGCAGGGTCCCGTCCATCACCGGAAGCCCTTTCAGGACCAGCCCGGCTTTCTCCAGCGTGAGCGCAAACTCGCTCACCGGATCGCTTTGCCCGGCGGAAAATTCCTGCGGGCGCGGAAGCCATTGCGCCAGCCTGTCGAGCTCCGTCCCGGGCCGGGCGTACCAGAGCTTGTGTTCGCCATGCCAGACCAGGGCGGGGCGTCCGTCATCCAGCGGCGGGTGAGCCTGTTGTGCCGCCTCTTTTTCATCGGCAGAGATGGCAAGCCAGGTGCGGTATTCTGATTTCATCGGGCCTCCCGATTAGTAACGGGTGATGTCAGGAATGCGGCCTCTTTCCCAGCGCGACTGCCAGTGGGTCAGGTACAGCGCGGCGATGTCGGGCATATGGCGGAGCACGACCACGTTTTCCGAGTTGTTTCTGACGGCCGCCCGGGTGTAGTTGTACGACCCTGTCTCCACGGTGTGGCCGTCTGCGATAATGATCTTTGTAGTGGTCAACTAATTTTGGCCACACGACCTGACTGTTCGTGGAACAGCCGCTCTGATTCATTTGGCGTTAACCCACCGTTATACCAGTGGGGCCGGATGGCACTGTAATAGCCCGTGATGTAGCGGATTATCGCGCTCTGAGCTTCTTTGAAGCTGTTATAGCCCTTCGTCGGCACCCATTCGGTCTTCAGGCTCCGGAAGAACCGTTCCATAGGGGCATTATCCCAGCAGTTACCGCGTCGACTCATGCTCTGCTTTATTCGACAGCGCCACAGAGCCTGCCGGTACTGGCGGCTGGTATAGTGACTGCCCTGGTCACTGTGGAACATCACTCCTGTTGGCTTCCCCCGATGCTCCCAGGCCATCTGCAACGCTTTGACCGTGAGGGCCGAGTCCGGCGACGTCGACATCGCCCAGCCCACAGGTTTACGGGCGAACAGATCCAGCACGGCGGCCAGATAAGCCCAGCATTTTCCCGTCCAGATATAGGTCACATCGCCGCACCAGATCTGATCCGGCGCTGTTACCGCGAACTGCCGGTCGAGATGGTTAGGTATTTCAACGTGTTCGTTCCCGCCGCGTTTGTATTTATGCGCCGGGGCCTGACAACTGGCGATATCCAGCTCTTTCATCAGCTTACCTGCAAGCCATCGCCCGAGTCTGACGCCCCGGCCGCTGACCATCGTGGCGATACTTCTCGCGCCAGCAGAGCCACCACTGGCATTCCAGACTTCACTGACGAGACTCCGTTTGACGGCCCGCTCAGCGTCAGAATCCCTGCCATTTTTACGAATGTAACGATAACTGCTTCGGTGAACACCGAACAGCCGGCACAATGGCGCTACCGGGTAGTGCGCCCTCAGACTGTCGATTATCGTGAACTTTTCAGGGAGTCCGACATCAAGAGCGCGGTAGCCTTTTTTAGGATTTCATTTTCCATTTCAAGGCGTTGTATTTGTTTTCTCATTTCCCTGAGTTCCGTCTGCTCAGGCGTCAGAGGCAGCCCCGGGGGCGTTTTCCCCTGGCGCTCCATACGTAACGATTTAACCCAGCGGTTGATGGCGGAGAGGCTGACGTTCATCGCTTTAGCCGCTTCACCGTGAGTGTAGTTCTGATCAAGAACCAGTTTTGCCGCTTCGGCTTTAAATTCAGCAGTAAATATTTTGCTCATTGGTTCACCTGTAAGATGTTGAGGTGAGCATATCACCTCTACTCAGGTGGCCAAATTCAGTGTGCCACTACACTTGTCGTGATGGATGGCCCATGCTGACACGGTGCGTACCGGGACATGCTGCGTCACCAGATAGCGCACAGCCTCCCGACTGGCGGGGTTACTCAGGCTGAAACGCTGATCAATAACCACGGCCACATCCACGCCGCGTCGGTGTGCGGCGACCAGCGCCCCGATAACATCCGGGTCGGTCAGCGCGTATGCCATCATGCGCACTGACGACTGCGCGTCGTTCACCGTCTGCAGGACCAGACTTCGTGCCGAACCATGAGGCGAAAACCCGACGGCAATATCAGGCGGGGCAGGCGACGCCATCGCCGGAGCCAGGAGCAGCGCCGGAAGCAGGGCGGCGCACAGGACAGGGATGCGAGGAAAACGCATAAGCAACTCCTCAGAGTCCGGTGTGGTGGCGGGGGGCATCGGTGCTGTGGCGATACCACCACGGGCGCCCTGCGGCGAGAGTGCCTCTGAGGCGGCTGTACAGACGGGTACATAACGCCCGGAGACTCCAGCCAGACTTGTCCAGCAACACGAACATGACGAGGATGCCGGTGCAGATCCACAGGGTGGATTTCGCCGGAAACGGAAAGAGCAGGACATAAATCAGGGTGAACGGGAGCGGGACCCCCCAGATGTTGACCGGGGGAGAGGCGTAGCGCCAGAAACCTTCACGCTTCATCGGCATCGTCCTCCGTCAGATACAGCGCCGCTTCCTCTGCCGTGACGTCCCCGGCCTGCAGCATGTCCTGCACCTGATCGACTATCCGGCGACGCGCCTTGCGTAATATCTCATCGAGATGATACCCCCACTGTGCCGACGGCATCCGCGACAGTGTGGCCTGCAGGCCCGGCGTCATCACTATGTATTCCCTGACAGCCCGTCGTTTTCCGTCGGTGGTGCGGACCAGCACCTGAACCAGAATAAAGCGCAGGACGCCCAGCACGGCGCGGGCCATCGCCTCGCGGATTTCGGGAGGGAATAACCCCAGCAGCCTCGGCAGCGTTTCACCCGGAGAGTGCGTGTGCATCGTGGCCAGACACAGGTGGCCGGTTTCGCTGGCCTGAACGGCGGCAGCGGCGGTTTCTGTATCCCTGATTTCCCCGATGCCAATTAACTCCGGGTTTCGGCGCATGGCAGAGCGAAGACCGTCAGCGAAGCTGGCCACATCCCGGCCCACCTGCGCCTGGTGCGGCGGAAGCAGGTCATCTTCCCGGCCGATGATGTACTCCACCGGATCTTCATACGTCACGATTTTACGGTCCGGCTGTGTATCGGCGCAGTGACGGTACAGGGAGGCCAGCAGCGTGGATTTTCCTGAGCCGGTTTCTCCACATACAAACCCGAGGCCCGACTTTGGCAACATGCCGCGGCGCAGTGCGGCTTCGATATTCAGGCTGTCAAACGGCGGGATTTCCGAAGGGATCACACGCAGCGTGATGGAAATGACTTTGTCTTCGTCGGCAGACGTCCCCTGGATCAGATGCGCGCGAAGCCGCACACGCTCACCTCTGCCGAGGCCGTAAGTCCGGGCGACGTCGCCGTTAATCTGAATGGCCCTGTCGGTCGGTACGCCGGAGAGCACGCGGGGAAGCACTTCACGGCCGAACAGGTCATCAGTGAGCGGATTCAGGCTCGTCACCGGAACCGGTCTGTCAGACATGCGCTCGCGACGCCCGTGGCGGCTGACGGAAACCGGCGAGCCGCCTACAATATCGACATCGCTGACCTGATGCGCCGCGCACCAGACAAAAAACGCACGAAATTCGGCGGCAGTGAAACGTACGAAAGGAAACATTTTATCGTCCGGGCGGGTCATAACGGCAGCCCCCGTGCGGTGATTTTACCGACAAAGGTTGTGCCCGGCAGGATATGCAGCGGGTCAGTTTTTTTCATGGAAAGGTCCTTGTGACGGGAGAACAACGGGACGCCAGTGGGTTTTGTCGGGATCAAACTGCGCACGTTGTTTCATGCGACGAACGTGCTCGCCGGTGACCATTTTGCTGCCGTCGCCGGTGACCGTCTGACGCTGGTCGGTGACAACCGGACGGGTGATTTTTCCCTGACGCCAGAGAGTGGCCCAGAGCATCATTCCGCGATAATCGCGGGTGAGGGTGTTCATGTTGGCCTGGAGTGTGAGATCGGCGTTTTCACGGCCTTCTTCCCAGCCTTCGCGGATGGCGGCTTCCATGACGCGCCGCTGGGCGCTGTTCTGTGGCACGGCGCGGGCTTCCCCTCCCGGTGTGGCCGAGGTGGAAAGGCCGCGCAGCAGCCAGTCGCGCCAGCCGGGCGGGTTACTGACGAAACGCTCGGGGCGCACAATCGTCCATACGCGGGATGCGGTGCGGATCTGGTCCGGGGTGATATGTGCGACATCCTGAGCCTCCCCGATAACCGGCGGCAACCAGCCCTCGGGGCTGATGAGTGGCCGGAAATCAAAGAGGGCATTCAGGGTCGACTCCCGCAGGTTCAGCGCCTGAATTAATTCCCATGCGCGGTGGGCTTTCCCGCCGCGAAATCCCAGCGTTTTGCCGGATTCCGTCAGGATCTGGCGACGGGTGGGGGAAATGCCGTCATCCGGGGGCGTATCGGGTGTCAGCCAGGCATTCAGGTCGGCAGGCGGTGCGCCGGTATCCGGGCGGGAGGCATAGTCATGGCTGCTGCAGCCGCCGAGCAGGGCGACGCAGAGCAAAGCAGGCAGATAAGCATTCATGGTCGGGCAGGCTCCGGGGGCTGAAAACTGAGGTGCAGCAGGCCGGGCATCTGTTGTATTGATGCCCGCCAGGCTGTCTGTGCCGTCACCAGACGCAGGGCGTTTTCCCAGGTCATATCCCGCACATGGAGGCTGACCGGCAGCGGCAGGCGCACGCCGCTGTAGCTGAATGCCAGCCCGCGGACCCGGGCCAGCGCTGCCAGCAGTTCCACCGCGTCACCCTCCTGGTCGAAGGAAACCCGGTCGCTGTTGGTCGGGACAGCAGACGACGGGGTGGCCGGTACCGGGGGCTGCACCCAGTGCTGATACTGCGTATGACGGACAATGGCGACCTGTGATGCGGCACCGTGCGGGTTCACAGGCGTGGAAGGTGACTGGCAGCCCGCGAGAACGGCGAGGGCCAGCACCGGAGTAAGGTGTCGTTTCATGATGAATACCGGTGTGATATGAAGTGAAAACGCACGGGCAGGCGTCAGCAACAGAGTATGTAAAACAGGGCTTTACATGCTCAGTGGGCAGGGTAGAATGCGCGTGCTTATAGTGTCCCCAGGGACCGGGGAAGCGTAGTAAATCCCGGAGGTGCGGTGCCTTTCGGGGAGAAAAAACAGGCTCAGGCCTGTTTTTTTTCGTCTGTTATCCGCCGACGGCGCTGAATATCAGGGGCAGCGCCATCATCAGCACAAACCACAGGCCGCTGAACACCATCGACAGGGCGTTGCAGATGACATCGCAGGGCCACACCGCGAGGCGTGCAATCACATACCCTCCGGCGTTCGCGAGCAGAAGTTCCCGGTTTTCCGGGAACTGCACGAACAGCATGGTTGATGTACAGGTCAGCATCAGCGCGGTGAGCAGTGCCGATTCCCGGCAGGGGAAAAGGGACGAGAATCGTCCCCGGGGGCGTGCGTGTTCGTTGTTTTTCATCAGAGACAGTGGATGACGCCCCAGGAGATACCCCCCCAGAAGGCAGCAAGGAATACGGCAATGACCAGCCATGCCCGTCGACGTCCGCGTGTATCCAGTAATTTTCCCATAGAATCCTCCGCAGGCGGAAAACCGCCATGCAAAACAGCTAAAGTGAGCGTCGTCCCGGGTGAGAGGCGACGCTGAAAGACATCAGATCCGGCTCAGCCGTGACCTGAAGTGTGGTTGATGCCTGCCATTCCCGCCATGCTGTGACGGATGCAGCCACTCAGGGGACGCCGATCCTGCATGAAGCACGTCGTGGCCAGCAGCGGACGAATCTGAAAAACGCCCGGGGCAATCGTCGGGCCGGGATGCCGGTCCGGGCGGTGTGGCGGAAGGACTCTCCGGTCGCACCACCACAAGCCAGGCGGTATCGGGTACGGTTATCCATCGCCATTCCTGAAGAAGCATCTGAATCCGGATGGCATACCGGACTGACCGGCGCAGCGGGATCTGACGGCAGCGCCAGCGCCGTTCAGGATAGCGGGAGGACATCATGTCCCGCAGACTCCGGCGATGTGACGGGCGCAACAGGTGTGAAACAAAGAACACCGGGCGCTCCCTGTGCGCCAGCGCCTTCTCCATTGCAGCCAGAAAGCTGTCGTGAAAAAGTCTGGCCCGGACACGGTCGAGGTGGCCGACGCGGTCGAATGACGACAGGTGCAGGGTGATGTAGCGCCGTCGATGTCGCCGTGCGGTGGCCAGCCGGAATCCCCGCCACGGGGTCAGCAGACAAATGACGAACATGACGGGGCCGAGCAGGACCAGCGAAAAAATGAAAATAAGTAACCCGATCACGGTATCTCCTGATACTGGCATCACGTCGCCGCCCTCCCTGAATTGAGGGGGCAGACCAGAATGCGGTTTTCGGCTTCTGCGGGAAGTTCGCCGGGGGCCGGGACTCGCTCCCCTTTCTGCGCCGCCATCGCCAGCACCCTCAGCAACATTTCGCTCGCACGTTCAAGCGCCGCCGCCTGCGTGGGTTCACGCGCAACCAGCCCTTCAAAGTCGCAGAGGGCGATTTCCGTCATACCCGCAGTGGGGCAGTTGTGGGTGATGGTCGCCGGATAAGGGACAAAATAGGGGGCGATTTTTTGCACCTGACGGCGACGCGCATCGAGGCGGGGAACCAGCTGATACGCCCGCAGGTGGGTATAGCGTTTGAGCATATTCAGCGACCGGTGCCCGGATATCGCCGCAACTTCCATTACATTGAGCGTCCCCAGTTCAAACAGCCGGCTGATGGCCTCATGACGCAAATCGTGAAAATGCAGATTGACGATTTTCAGCGCCTGCAGGGCAAGTCGCCAGGCGCTTTTCAGCCCGGATGGCGTGCAAAGGAACACGTTGCCTTCCAGGTGCGCGGGTAGCATCTGGAGCAGATTGCGCGCCTTCCGGGATAGCGGCACATCACGGGAGGCCCCGTTTTTGGTGTGGGGCAGATGAGCCACACCGTGCTGCAGGTCGATATGCTCCCAGCGGAGGCTGAGGATCTCACCCTGTCGCATCGCGGTTTCGAGCGCCAGCTGGAAAATAATGAAATACACCCTGTTCCGCTCCTGAAAATACCGGGCTATCCGGCGCTCTTCGGAGGCGGTAAGCCTGCGGTCACGACCTGGCGGCAGTTTTGGCTTGCGAACACTGGCAACAGGATTGTGCCGACAGGTTCCCCATTCCACGGATGCGACGGCAAAGACGGACGACAACAAGGCCAGCTCGAGGCGAACGGTGTTGCCGGATATCGCTTTGCCTGTGCGGGGATTCGTTTGCGACAAACGGTCATCCCGATAAGCGGCAATATCAACCGAGGTGATATTGCTCATGTCCTTGTCCACAAGGGGGTGCCGGATGATCACGCGAATGCGATAGAACTCCTGCATATAGCCTTTTTTTTGCGATGACTCAGTATGCAGATACCGGGCAAGTCCTTTTCGAAGCGTCAGACTTTTTAGCCGAATGATTGATGACATCAGATTTCCCAAAAGCAGGAAAAGATCTGCCGTTATTCGTTCCGGGTCAATGTTTGTGCCAATCCGGTGCGTGGCAGGGTGTCGGTATCGGGGAGGTCACTTTCTCACGGGAAGTCAGGCAGGGCCAAAGCGTGAACATCGGCAGACACCAGTTTTGTGCGCTGTCACAGGCGCGTTATGACTACAACAATTACCGGGCCTGCATCCTGACGCGCAATGGCGACGGCACATGGGAGCTCGCTGGTCGTCATGTCGGAAACGGTGAAGCTGCCTGCGTTGCTGCGTGTTTCTGAGACCTCTCACTGATAGGTCATGCAAGAGGCGATACAGCCCGTCTTGTACTCCCACTTATACCAGCGACGGGAACCCGTCGGTTGTTCAACGACCTGGCAATAGTGTTTATTCTCTGCATTTCCCATCCTTGATACGGCACAGAAATCAAACAGACCGAGGAATCCTGTCGTTGAAACTTGCCTTGATATGACTTTTCCGCCAATGCCTTTCCACGCACCGGATTGGCACTCAGGCAAAGGGGGCGTCATTTTGCTTCGACAATGTAGTTGAACGCGACGTTTTTCGGTCGAATTTCATTTCCATTGCGATAGTTATGTTCCATTCCACTGTGGTGTCCATGAAGGCGGCCACCTGTGTTTAGCGTCATGTTGCTTTGGTCATTCTGGAAAGACAGGATACGGCGACCAGAATCAAGCCCACGACCGTTATCCCACCCCCTGACGAATACACCGCGAAGATCCGGCAGTACACAATCGGTATATACGCGGGCCAGTCTGGGGTATGAACCGCAAGAAAAGCGCTGGCCAGCCATAATGAAGTATCCTGGCGGAGCCGTCACCGAAGGCCACGGAATAGGGCTTCCTACCGGGTAGCTTTCCAGTCCCTGCCACACACCGGATTGGCACGAAAGTATGCCGCCTTTCGTATCGCGGCCAACAAGGCCATCGGGATAGCAGCTTTGCCCCGCCCATGCGATGCCGCCGAGCTGCAAATATTCACTGGTAGCCAGACGCCCGCTGAATAGCCCGCGCTGACCGCTGACGTCGCCATTGGCCGTCACATTGCCTCTGAAATTGCCATCCTGCCCGTTGACTGAACCGGTGGCATTGACGTCCTGGGCGTTAACGTTGCCGGAAAAATTGCCGGTGGCGGCATTGACCGAGCCGGCGTTGTTCAGGTTATTCCCCCTCATGTCGATGTGCGTGTTCATGGCGTTCAGTTCCGGTCGGCCGTCCGTTTTGTAGCGGTATAACCGGTCCGCGTCTTCGCGTGATGATGACTGCGCGGCAGTCAAATCGTCCGCACTCAGTAAAACCGCCATATGGCCGGGCTGGCCGTTCTGAATCCCGTAGCTGCCCAGCGCCGTCGTCCAGGCTTTTTGCGCCCCGGTGGCCACGCCGGTTTTTTCAATGTATCCCCCGTAGCCCTGACGAATGTCGCGGGAAGTCAGCAGCATGGCCTTAAGCGGCAGGGCGACACCGCTTTCCGATACCACCATGCCCTCGAGGCGGGTGTTGTCATTTTTGAGTGTCACCACGCAGGCTTTCAGCGTTTGTCCTTCGGGACTCTTCAGGGAAAAACCCGACGGCAACAGACCCGCGTCTTTCAGCCCTGCCGTGCTGAGGCAGTGAGGTGAGCCGGAGGTTGGTTTACGTTTGACTATCTCGTCATAGTGACTCCCCACGTACTGGCGGGCCGCCGCCGTCCAGGTGGTGATACGCAGCGCTTCCAGCTGCCAGTTCTTTTCGTCCAGATAGTCGTAATATCGGGTGGCACCATACATCGTCACGATGATGATGATGAGCAAAACGCCAGCGGCTTCAAGCGATGCAAAGCCCCTGTCGTAACGGGACATTTCGGAATTGATTTTCATGGCGTGACCCAGATTGGATGATAAAGAGCATGAAGTTGTTGCGCCGTCGCGGCGAGGCTCAGCCAGGGACCAAGAGGGCCTTCGATACGCCCCCTGATGCGCCAGGAACGGTGCCAGAGAATAAAGGCCACCACGGCGGCGAACGTTATCTGTAGTGCAGGCAGCAGTCCTGCCCAGGCCGCGAGTCCTGTTATCAGGAACAGGTCACCCCGGCCCAGATTCTCCCGGTGACGGTTCAGCACCAGGTGCAGCCCGGTGCAGAGCAGGGCAGCCAGTGCCGTGTCGATGACGGACGGCGTCTGCTGCAGCAGTCCGGCACAGAGTCCCGTTGCCAGCACGCTCAGCGTATCCCTGCGGGGAAGCTGGCAGGTCAGCGCATCGATGACGGCCAGACGGAGCAGCAGTGTCAGCAGGAGCAGCGACAACAGACGGGTCAGCAAAGGTGCCTGTGAGGCGAACACCCACAGCCCCGCCAGGCAGAATAACCAGAGTCCGGCCGACCTGACCGGTTCTCTGACGCACACGGGTAATGCGCTGGCGTCGCTAAAACGGCGGACATCCGCCAGCGACAGGCGGGCCAGCAGGTACAGAACACAAAGGGTGGCCAGCGCCGCCAGCGGCGACAGGCGCCAGACTATCAGCGAGGGCATCACAGGCCTGACTCCCGACGCAGGATATCTTTGATATACCCTGCATATTTCTGCCGTGCAGGCGTGTTGTTTTTGCTGAATCCGGCATTGTAGCTGCCCAGACAGGTCCAGGTCAGGCCGCACACCTGAAGATGTTGTGCGAGTATCCAAGCTCCGACCTGAATGTTGAGACAGGGCCGGGTCAGCAAATCCTGAGCTGAACGGATAACCCCCAGACGTATGAGTCGGGGGATGTGGATGGAGTTGATTTGCATGACACCGTAATCGGTACTGACGATTTTCCCCGCAGTATTGCGGTTGTCGTTTGTCACCCAGTGCCGTAGCGATGATTCACGTTTGCCGATGGCCCGCAGAAGTTGCGGCGAAATTTTGTATTTTTGCCCGGCAATCTGAAAGCACCGGTCAAGGTTAACGGAAAGGGGGCGAGGCTGAGATGGCGCGGCCCGGACCGCGCCTGATGCCAGAATGAGCATCATCAGCAGGCAAAACAGACGCGGACCGCGCATGAAACCTCCTTTATCCGGTAACGGTGAATATCATCGTGTTGAGCCCTTTGCCGGCACTGTCGGCGGTGCAGGCTGTCGCTGCTTGTGAGGCGCTCACGCGGCCGTCAGCAAACGTTTTGGCGTTAATTTTGGTTTCATTCACCAGACCACCGCGCCCAATCTGGGTGCTCAGACTGATACAGGCATCCTGCGGGACAGCGGCATAGGAAACGGTGAAGGTGTTGGTGCCCGTGCCTTTGACGATAATCTCCCCGCCCCATGTGTTGTACAGTTTGCTTTTGTCTGAGCTGATTGACATCGAGCGCGACACGCCGCCCGCTTTGATAAGGGTGCTGGTCAGTGCTGTCTGTTCATACCCCCCGCTGGCCTTCAGCAGTCCACGGGTGCTGGCAATAATCGTCTGGATGTTGGTCAGTTCGGTCCCGGTGTTGGTGCGGGATGTGAGGGCGAACAACCCCCCGAGGACAATAGCCAGCACCAGAATGATGCCCAGGGCCACGCCCCCCCACTCCATGATGCCAAAGCCCTTGTCCGTGGCGGTGTGTTCGTCGGCAGGACGCGTGTGACGAGGTGCTGCGGATAATACAGTCATAGATAACTCCGTTATGTTTAAGAAAAATGTGCGGGCAGGTTCCGGCTACGAGAGTCCGGCAGCGCTGCCCATGTTCTGGACTTCGGTAACAATAAGGACCAGCAGTCCGAGGGAACCCAGCAGGGCAAACAACATGACCAGCCGCAGGCGGACGGCCCGCTGGTTGATGTTGTCGAGAGACTGCTCCAGCCAGCGACGACCGTAGTTCGCCACGATGTCGGTGGCACCGTCGCCGTCGAGCAGGGAGAGAAAGTTCACCGCTTCTCTGGAGGGGAAATCCATGCCGCAGTCACGCAGGGCCTGCCCGGGGCCGGCCCCTTCACGCAGCGCCGCATGGGCTGCCAGCAGACGCTGAGACAGCCAGGGTGACGCCGTGCGGTCGAGTAGCAGCAGCGCGTCCCCGGCCCCCACGCCGGCCTTCATGAGCGCGGCAAGGTTCAGCAGAAACGCAGCGCCCTGTATGTCGCGGTAGAGTGACCACGGCAGCCACTGGTCAAGCGCCTTCCTGAACGCCACCGGGTGCGTCAGGCGGGGAACGGACAGGGCAATCATGACCACCAGACACACAATGGCGGCGGCGCAGGCTACCCCCCACGTGTCCAGAAACGCAGACAGGTGCCAGATGAATCCGATTGCGCCATCCCATGTGTCCGGCGCACTCATTCGCGAGAGTACCGGGATGAGTTTTGTGTTCACAACAAACAGCGTGCCCGAGAGCATGATGACCAGTCCCAGCGGATAGATGCTCATTTGTGCGACCGCAGCCATGATACGTTTGCGTGCACCGGTCAGTTCGGTGGCAAACTGCAGGGCGCCGGGCAGGTCTCCCCCGTGTATCCCGGCGCTCAGTACCGCCGCTTCGTCGGCGGGCAACCAGCGCCCGAGCGTCGCATCCAGCGTATTGTCCCCGGCGTTTTCCCTGAGCGCATCGGTCAGGTCATCCGTCAGTTCCGCGAACGGATGCCATTTCTGGCCGAAGTCGGTCCAGGCGTTGCGCATCTTGTCGAGGGCATCACGCAGGCTGATGTTGTTGTCCAGCATGAAACGCAGGGCGTCGTAGAAGCGGGTGCGGTACTCCCCGGAAAACGTGCGCCGGACAATACTGCGCCTCAGACGCAGCAGGAAAACGCGTATCGTCATGTCTCCTCCGGCGTAAGGGCAAAGCGGATATCCTCATCCAGCGGGATGATGTCGCAGGCCAGCAGCGGGTCGACGCGGCCTTCTGCACAACGCAACCGTAGATGCTCCACACGACTGATCCCGTTCAGCGATTTCAGCCAGTAGTCGCGGGCGGCAGGCAGGCCCTGACGGCGGTACAGGTCAAAGAGGCGGTTATCCGGCTCTATCACTTCTGCAATCACCGTCCGGCCCCGCAGCCCCTGACTGACCACCGCGCGCACCTCGCCATTGATGACCACCTTCCGGCGACAGTGATCGCAGCCGTCTGGATTGCGGAAAAACAGCTGCCCGGTGTGACATGAACCGGTGCTGCAGAACGTCTCCAGCATCTGGCGGTTCTCCGCGTCAAGCGTGGCCACGCGCACTGACCAGGGGATGCGGCAGTGCGGGCAAAGCTCCGGCACCAGTCGCTGGCTGACCATGCCGATCATCAGGCTTGCATCCGCAATCAGGTTGATGTCTGCGCCCATGGTCACCATGCGCGGAAGAATACCCAGCGCAGAGTTGGTGTGCAGCGTACTGAGCAGAAGGTGACCGGTCTGGGCGGCGTAAATGGAGGCTATCAGTGACAGCAGGTCCCGGATTTCGCCTTCCATGATGGCGTCAGGATCAAGCCGCATGGCCGATGACACCGCCCGGGACCACGCCAGCCTGACCGCGTTTTCGTCCGACTTGTCGGCCTGCAATGCGGTCTGGATCGCATCCAGAATCGCCCCTTCCACGGGGTCTTCGATGGTCAGCAGCGAGCGCCGGTTCTGGTTGTGCTCAATCCAGGCCCGGCAAAGGCTGCGCAGGGTGGTGGATTTTCCCGACCCCGTGGGGCCGGTGAGCAGAAACAGTCCTTCAGGGCGGCGGTACATCCGCACAAGCAGCCGGCACTGTCCGGGCAGAAAACCCAGTTGCTCAGGCGTGGGAACCCGGCTGGCATCGTCGGCAATCAGACGCATGACGGCATACAGACCATCCGGTGTGGGGCGATGGCTGTAACGTGCGCCAAACAGTCCGGCACGGCGCATAAAACTCGCCTGCAGCCGGGCGTCCTGCTCGCGTTTCGGGAAGAACATCGGTTCGGAAACGTCGCTGACGGAGAGGATAGCGGTCCCCAGCAGGGCGTAACCTTCGGCCGGTGGACGTTCATCGACGGTACACAGTTCGCCGTGGATGCGCATCCTGACGCGGAAAAGTTCGCCCGTGATCAGAAAATGGATATCCGATGCGCCAAGCTCCGCGGCGGCCTGAAAGTAGCGCAGCAGACGTCCTTCACTGCCGGAGAGGTCTGAGATGTCTTCCCGCCGCAGTCCGTCAGCCGCCTTGCGGGGCTGTTCGCGGGCGGCTTTTTGCAGGTCGGACAACGCGACAAATTCCACGGGGGTGCCCGGGCGGTCCGCCAGTAGCTGAACCAGACGGCTCTGGACGGGCGTTTCCGTTTTTCGGTTACGGTCGACCAGAATGACCTTTCCGTCGCTGCGGTGATGAAGCAGGACGGCATCAGAATGAGGCTCAGGTGTGTTCACGCAACCTCCTGTCAGAATGTGATGAGCGTGCCATCGCTGAGCGTGACACCTTCAGCGCCCATTGCCGTCACTGTGAGGCTGCTGCCCGGGTACTTACCGCCCCGTTGCAGGGTGGTGACCCGACCGTCCGGCAGCCTGACGCTGGCCTGCAGCTGGTTGCCGTGTCCGGTGATGGCGAGAACCTGACTGCGAACCGATACCGGGCGACCCGGCTCTGCCGTGCTGTCGATCGGCTGGGTGACGGAGGGGGTGCGGGCCTCGGAAATGGAGCGGTTCAGTTCCGCGCCCTGAAGCTCGGCCTGCAGCACCAGATTCCGGGCGTGGAGGTCTTCTATCTGGCCAAAGGTGTTATCCGGCGAAACGGCCGGACTGTCCTGCGTTTCGGACCAGACGGGGAGGGCGTGCAGGCAGGCCGCCAGCAGCACAATCGCGTGTACATGTTTAACGGGAGGCATAGAGTAACCCTTCTGTGGTGTAGCTCACGGTGGCACCGTTGAGGGTGAAAGAGACCGACCGGATGCGCAGCCCGGTGTCATCGTTGCGGGCGGTGACAGTGGACGGGCGGGCAGGGCCGGTCAGGGTGAAGGTAAATATCTTCCAGGGCAGCGGTGGGGGGAGCACGCCGTCTTCATCCGGCTCGGGGGCCGAGGTGATATCGGCAAACGGCACGGTCAGCCCCTGGCGTTGCCAGGCGGACGCGGCCCGTGCCAGCTGAGTGTCCTGGTCCGGTACCGTTTCATCGCGCCCCGGGGCGAACGTCACGGGAAGCCGGAGGGTGGCATCCCGCGCACCGCTCATCAAATCGATAACGGGCGGCGTTTCCGGCCAGTGCCGGGCCAGCGCCCGGGTCAGCGACTGCGCGGTGCCGCCCTGAAGCCAGGTCCAGTGTAGCGTCAGCCCGTCCGTGTCGCAGTGCCCCTCTTTCAGCAGCCAGCCGCCCGCCGACACGGGAACCCCCTTCCAGGCATTCTCACAGGCAAGAAGCATCCCGCGTGCGGGTGGCTGGTCTGCCCAGGGGTGAGGAAGCTGTGGGGGCGGAGGCGCTTCCTGTGCCAGCATCCGCGCCCGCTCAGCGACCTCAGCCGGTGAGGGAACGTCCGGTGGCGAATGGTGGATATACCCGTAAACCGCAAAGGCAACCAGAACCGGCAGCAGGACCGCAGGCAGAAGGCGTCGGGTCGCCTGCCCCGGTGGCCGCACACGCAGGCGGGACAGCGCGGCTGAAGTCAGACCTTCCGTCAGCGACCACCATTCCAGCGCATCATCGGGGGACACCTGACAGTCCCAGCCCTCTTCGGGCATGTCGTTCAGGGAGAGGAACAGGTCACGGGCCGCAACCGCCTCCTCCAGACTGCCACTCACATCCCCCACGACGGCGGGCAGGCCCTGCTGTGATGCCAGGAATACCCAGCGGTACTCGTCTATGCGCCAGATGCCGTACCCGTTGCGGTAATGACGGCAACAGGCCATCGCAAGGGAATACAGCGTTTCCCGGCGATAACGCACCGGAAGGCGTCCGCTGCCGTGACGGCGGGCATGACGGGCGCCGCGCCCCTGGCGCGCGATGACGCTGACGGGCATATCCCGGTTATTCCGCGGGGCGACTCTCCCCCGGCTGACCGGCTCCGTCCAGCGCAGTCCGACAACCCAGGCTTTTCCGGTTTCGGGGGCGCGCAGAACCGGATCGATATCATTCATGGCGAATGCCTCCGGCTGACGGGAACGTTGGCGTGATGATGACGATCATCGTGGAACGTCCTTTTTTGCCGGACTGTGCGCCACCGAACAGCGGATTGGACGGCGTGAATGTCCCTGAGAGCTGGGCATCCGTGCTGCGCTGGTCAAATCCGCTCAGGATGAGCGACTGCCCTTCGCGCAGATTCACCTTCTGGCTGAGTGAACGTACGCGGGTGGACGGGGTTTCCACGTAGCTGTTGCCGTTTTTCGTTTCAATATGGCGAATGGTCGGTGGATCGGAGATGTTGAGCGCCACCTGGAGCTGGACGTTGCCACCTGCCTGTATCAGCGGCAGCATGGTCATATTGAAGCCGGTGGTGATGGTGGCCGTTTCCAGCGTGGAGGTGTCCCCGCCATCGCCACTGGTGGTGGTGCTGGACGATGACGTCACGTAACCGGTCTGGTCCGCCATCTGCAGCGGCACCGGCGTCATGTTGGTGACGGTGCTGGCCTGGGAGGTGACGACGCTGACATCCCCCTGCTGTGACAGCGCGTTGACCAGCAGGTTGCTGCCGCTGAATTTCGCGGCCTGACCCCGGGCCGTATCGAGGATGGAAACCCCTCCGGACACCGCCCCGGCGATATCCCCTGCGTTGTTGTTGAGCGTGGCCCCGGCCGCATTCAGGGAGTTGTAGACGAGGTTCCAGTCAATGCCAAACTGCTCGTTGTGGGTGGTGTTCACATTCAGGATCTGAACGTGGAGTGACACCTGGCGGTTCATCACTTCATTTTGTGCGGCCACATACCGGGCCACGGCATCCTGGACGGCAGGGGTATCGGTGACGGTGAGCGATGCACTGGCGGCCGACAGCCAGAAGCGGCCGCGCCCCGGGGTGAGCATGGCCTGAATGGACTGGCGGATATCGCTGTAGAGGTCGTACTGCTGGCCAACCGTGGTGTTCTGCGAGGAGACCGCCGAGCCGCTCAGGGAGGAGCCGTTCCCGCCGTCATTTCCCGCAGACGTGGTGGAGCCGGAAGTGATGCTCGCCGAGCTGTTGGTCTGCGTGTTCAGCATGGCCAGCGTGTATGTCCGTGTTTCCAGGAAGTAGAAGACCACGCGCCCGTTGTCCATGCGCCAGGACAGTCCGGCTCGGCTGGCCACCAGGTCAAGGAAGCCGGACAGTTGCCCCTGCCAGAACAGGTTATCCAGACGCACTGGCGGGGCGGTATTGCCGGAACGCGAGGTTGTGGCGTCGTTCTGCGACGGAATAACCAGCGCGTCACCATTATCCGGAACGGGAACGGACCCGGTCAGCACGGCGGTCTCGCCACTGCTTCCCCGGGACATCATCGTGTCCGGCGTGAAGACCACCGGCAGACGGCATTCATGGGTGATGAACTGCGCCACTTCCTGCAGCGTGATGCCGGTTTTTCGCAGGTGCGTGATGCTGCATGAGGGCGCGGGTTTTGATGGTCTGACGACCGGTACCGGGCGGGTATTAATCCATTGCCTGTCCGTCCAGACCAGCGGGGATGAGGCTTTGGGGGCGGGCATGGACCGTCGGGCCTGCTCGCCCTCCGCGCGGGCCTCGTCTTTCATCCGGTGGATTTCAGCCACGGAACAGGCGCACAGCGAGGCGACAGCCAGCGCCAGGCACACCGGTCGCAGGCGTGTGGTGAGTATTTTCATGAAGGTATCCGTTAATTGAGGTAAACGATGGCGTTTTCTGGAATGGCAGCAGGAACCGACAGCCCCGATGCCTGACCATCAGAGAAGATGAAGTGGCGCTGACGGGCAAATCCCAGCAGATGCGAATGACGCGAGTGTGAGCGCAGGGATGACATCAGGCCCGGGCGCTCCGCCGTCCAGACCCACAGTCGCCCCGCCTGGAGCTGCCAGTGAATACGGCTGTCAGGGGGGAAACTCATCCCCGGCATCTGGTTAACGGGCGGTAATACGTCCTGGTCGGGGTGGTGGTGACGCCAGAGACTGATGGTGTTGGCGACCATCAGCATCTGTCGGGCAAGGGAAGCCGCTTCCGCCTGTCCGGAGAAGGTGATGGCGTCTGTCGTCTGCTGCGACTGAATCCCCCCGGCAATCAGCAGCCAGACCAGCGCGACGCTCCAGAGCAGCAGACCCATCAGCGTGCGCTCTGGTCAGACACCGCCACCACGCACTGGCTGCGGGAGGCCCTGGCGTTCAGCGGCGTGTCGGCGGTGGCGTACAGGGAGAACACCTGGCCGAGCATATCCTCAAACGTGCCGGAGAACGTCAGCGGGGCATCGAGGCGATAATCTGCCACGGTATCCGGCCAGATGACCGTCCAGAAGCCGCCAGAGGCGGAGCAGGACGCGGTGCCAGCCCAGCGCACGAGCGTTTCGCGCAGCGTACTGCCTGCCGCCGCCGTCCAGCGGGGTGCTGCGGGTGCCGGTGTTGCAACAGCCGTCGCCGCCGCAGACGACGACGCCGACGCCGACGAAAACGGATTGCGGGGTGCGGAAGATGGCACGGTGGTGACCGGTGCGGCAGTCCCCCCGTCAGAAGCGGCCCCCGGCGTGGTGGTGACCGTCAGCGTTTTTTTGTCCCAGTCGAGCGAGCCATACAGGTGCTGCTCTTCCAGCAGACGGTTGAGCGAGCGTGTCCACTGGTCGTTGGCGGACCAGGACGCCAGACGGGTATTCAGCGCGGGCGTCGCCGCGTTAGCCTGCAGACGCTGCCACCCCGGGGGCAGAAGTTTCTGCACCCACTGCGTCACGGTCAGGTTACGCACGGGGGGAAGCGCAATGACCGGCGCGGTGGCGGGCGTGCCGGACTGCTTCAGGCGCGAGAGTGCAATTGCTGATGACGGCGTCTGCACCGCTCTCGTTCCGGCTACGGCCGGGGAAGACACTGTCGGGGATATCAGGGCCGGTGGTGCCACCACCGGGGCGATACGCTGCTGCGCCTGTGCGATATCCCGGGTGCTTTCGAGGATTTGCCCGTCAATAAACACCAGTGCCGGCGTCTGTGGGGGCGGTGAAGCGTGAAGCCCTGCGCATCCGGCAACAAGCGGAGGCAGCAGGCAGGTCAGGATTTTTTTTGGCATGGAACAATAACTCCGGTACCGGTGAATGAACTGAATAAGCATTCAGTGATGGATGCGGGGCCGTCGTGGTGCCTGAACCGCAGGTACGACTCTGCGCCAGATGACGGGATAACCCGGGAGACGTTCAAACTGCACCAGAGGGGTGTTTCCCCGACTGACGCAGACCAGCCAGTTCTGTGGCTGGCAAAAAGGGCGACCGGCCTGCTCAGGGTCATCACCGGACAGGGTGTGGACCTGTTTCTCACAGGCGTTGGTCATGACCAGCACGGTCAGCGATTCGACGGCAGAGGAAGGTTGCATCAAATTCTCCTGGTAAAACGAATATTCAGGGGGCGTGCGCTTCTTAGTCATATCAGGGAAAGGGGGGGGGGAGCCGCTCAGACAGCGTCAGTTATCAAATCCAACGGCGGGCCGCGAATGCGTCATGGCCTTTCGGTGTCGTACAACCGATATCGCAGAAATAAGGCCTTATTCGTGTGCGTGCTCCGTAAATCCTTCTACAATGGCGCTTTATCTGTGGGGCAATAAGGTGCGGTATGTCGTTAAAAAATCAGTTGAAAATCCAGGTTTTTTTGATGTTTGCAATATGGGGGAGCTGGTTAACAACGCTCGGTTCATACATGATAGTCACGCTCCAGCTGGAAGGGGCAGCCGTGGGGGCGGTATTCAGTACCCTGGGGGTCGGAGCCCTGACGATGCCAGCCATCATGGGAATATTGGCTGACAAATGGGTCAGCGCAAAAAAACTCTACATGTTCTGTCATACCGGTTGCGCGGTCACGTTACTGCTGGCCACTCAGGCCAGTAGCGGCACGGCGATGTTTTGGGTGATTTTATTTAATTGCCTGACCTTTATGCCTTCAATGGCGCTCTATAACTCAATGGCGTATTACCGCCTGCAGCAAGTCGGCCTGAACGTAGTGGATACGTTTCCCCCGATACGGGTATGGGGTACCGTTGGCTTTATCGTCGCGATGCTGGGTGTGAGCCTGGCCGGGTGGGAACTGAGTGCTAACCAGCTCTATGTTGGCGCCACGCTTTCTGTTGTCTCTGTGCTGTTTACCGCTTTTCTGCCGCACATCCCGGTGTTTAACACCGGAGAGAGTAAATCTTTTGCCGCTCGTCTTGGCCTGGATGCGCTCTCTCTGTTCAAAGATCCGAAAATGGCCGTCTTCTTCATCTTCTCAATGTTGCTGGGCATCTTGCTCCAGGTCACCAACATCTTCGGGAATACGTTCATACACAGCTTTGATGCGGTGGCGGAGTTTAAAGGCAGCTACCTGGTCGAACATGCATCTTTAGTGCTTTCTCTCTCGCAGATGTCTGAAACGCTGTGCATTCTGATGATCCCGTTCTTCCTGCGCCGCTACGGAATTAAAACGGTCATGATGATCAGTATGTTTGCCTGGTTCTTACGTTACGGGCTGTTTGCCTACGGTGACCCGTCAGCGTTCGGTACTCTGCTTCTGGTGCTCTCCATGCTGGTCTATGGCGTAGCTTTTGACTTTTTCAACGTATCTGGTTCGGTGTACGTCGATAAAGAGGCCCCACCCTCGAACCGCGCGAGTGCGCAGGGCCTGTTTCAGATGATGGTTAATGGCATCGGGAATATTTGCGGCGGTCTGCTGAGTGGTTATGTGGTCCAGAAATATACGACTGCAGGCGTAACGCAATGGCATGATGTCTGGGTGTTTTTTGCGGCCTGCGCCCTCGGATTGTTTATCGTGTTCCCGTTTGTGTTCAGATACAAGCATAAGGGCTGACGGCTCGTCATTTCGTCAGTTCTGACATACCGGTGATGGCGCATCCATGATGCACGTCATCGGTAAAACATTACCGGAAATGGCAGCTCCCCCTCTACTTACACCCGTGCTGGTGCGGCGTGATTGTCAGGTCTGCTGTAACACGCCCTGTAAAATATGCAACAAACCCGAATACCCAATATTTGTTGCCAGGAATAAAAATAATGGAATCTACGAAAGCCGATTTACATACATCGCTCGGATATGCCAGGAAAAAACAAGAGCAGGAAGTATTACTCGCAGAGGTAAACGAAATACTGACTTATTTTCAAGCTAAACGATATGACCATCCTTACATAAGTATCGCGCTCATTACTCTCAGTATTTCATTACCTCTTGTTTTCATGATCACCGTCTATCTCTTGAAGGCGTTAAATGTAATAGCACGGCCCTATGACAGTATGTTGCCCTTGCTCAGCGTTGAACTTGTCATCAGCTATTCTTTTGTGGCGCTTTACCTGTTATTTAATAAGAAGAGGTTTGGGCGCACAGACAGCATTATCATGCTGTCATGTCAACATTCGCCAGCATGGTCATTTCCTGCATTAAAATCCGCATCCTTCATGATGGCATCTGTCTCCAGTGTGTATGAAAAGAGGTTATCTGCATTCAAACTTATATGCGCAGCTTTTCCGTTTATCGCAGCGTTAATAGCTGGCGGTATATTAAGGTCATTGCCCGACTGGTATCCGATGGTTTCAGCCAGTATACCGCTTACAGGGTTTGCTCTGATCATGGTTAGCATCAGTATACTATTACTTGTGGTTTCATATGTTGAATTTTTCATTCTTATATTTTACATAAATCATTGCGCACTTATCAGAACATCAATTGATCTTCTTATTTCTACGGCGGGCGATGACGCTTCTTAATGCGTGAAATACATGAATGAGGGCGTTTAAGACGGCTTCCATAAAAAAGGCGCCAGCGAGAATCATAATGAGAGAGCCGTAGATAATGATTAGCGCTCCGACATAACTATCGGCAAGGATAAGCGCCTCTAAAAACGAAATAAAATCAGCAATAATGAATCCCCTGACAGTCTGAATGACAGTCTTGTTGTGGACACCGGACAGCACAAGGTGCTTTCGCGCCAGCGGAAGCTGCGAAGCAGGCGTGGCGGCGTGCGGATACGCATCACGGCGAACCTCAGTGCAATGTTTTGTGTGCCGGGGACCATCTGTCCTCTGGCAATGTATGCACGCCGACATACAGCGTGTGGATATCCGTTTCCCGGTTAAACGAGAGCACGCGGCTACGCGTGACCTGAAAGCGTTCTTCTTCGAAGGCCTGTGATACCACTTCATCGCCTTCTCCTTTGCGCGTCACCAGTTGAAACGTCGCCGGCGCGGTCATTTCCCCCGTTGCCGAGAAGCAGTCCTCTGTTCCCGTCAACTGAAGCAGGTGATTCTTGCGGCCCCGGCAGCGCAGCAGAACTTCCCCGACCACCAGGTCAGGACTCACACAAAGCCCCGTTCTCCAGCCCGATTTCATGACGGTGTTGATTGCCGCCCGGAAGCGAAATAAATCGCACAGGTCAGCCTGCTCAGCCTGCCGGTAGAGCACAAGCAGGAGTTGGGTGACGGGGCAGTCCCTGTCAGTTGCGATCAGCGCCCGTAATGCCGCGATTTCATCGCCGAAACCGGCAAATGTGGGCGTCCTGCGGGCGTGGTGGAGCCAGTTATCGACAAAGCGGCGGCGGGCGGGTTCCGTCCGTAACCCGGTCTCTTCTTCCGCAGTTCGCAGGGCGACCAGCACGCACCAGAGCAGGTGGCTGACCGGATGTTCCGGCGAGGACATATAAACCTCCAGGGGCAACGGAAATGCTATTTCAGGCCTGGCGTCTTCATTGCCCCGGATGGGGCAAAAAACCGACAGGAGAGCAGAGGGTGCTCATCGGGACAGGCGGGCAGACACCAGGCCTGAAATAACAAAAAAAGCCTCCCGCAACGGGAGGTGGGATGAGGGGAATACGTCCCCCAAAGGGCGGTAATGAATCGGGGCTATTCGCAGAGTGCAACGGCGTCAGGTTGCCTGATGAGGTCAAGCAACATCGAAATGCGGGACACCGGCTGCGTGTTGTTTTCCAGGCGGATAAGGTGGCTGTACTGCGCCCGGGTGAGCGGAGGATGCGAACACCGCGTCCGGGGCGTCGCATCCTCGGGGTAGAGCGACATAAGCTCTTCCACCACACGGTCGCTGACCGTACAAGGCCCGCTCCCGAAGGAGACAAAATCCAGGAAAGCGCTGTGGCGGCGCAGCGTTGAAACAGAATGCACAGACAAATCTGCCTGAAGGAAAAAATAGCCGGGGAATACCTGTGAGATACGGTTCCTGCAGCCGTTCTCTCTGTCGGCGCGCGGAGATGATGTAGCGACAAGCGGCGTCCAGGGGGTGACGCGTTGCTCACTAAGCCAGGCGAAAAGCAGCTGGCGTTGTTTTCCGGTTGTGATGTGCTGCGCCAGATACCAGCGCAGATGTCTGTCTGTTTCTCTGCTCATAACCCAGAACGCTCCGCGCCCGGCCGATCCCATCCGGGACGACACGCAGTGATGCTTTCAAATCAGCCCCGAATGCGGGACTTTCGTATTGTTTCGTGTTGCTACTTAACGGCTACCCCTATCGCAAGCCTGGCGACACTTGCAGGTTAGCCATTTATTCTACTTGGCAGCATAAACACGATCTATTGATCTACCTAGAGCGCCAATAAAGGTATATAAGATCGGAAAACAAATCAAATATAGGTAAACATTCTATAGCCATGATCTAAAACGGGGTAATAGATCGCGAAAGAGAATTAGTACGATCTTTTCAACCAAAAGCGCATAAAAAGTCAGGCTGATGTGCTGCGAGAAATGAGGCGTAACATGGCAAAACTGGAAAAAAAAATGCAAAAATAACGGCATTCAGGGGGCTGAGCATCTCAGCAACCCGCTGATAGCTTTTAAAACACAGGTGGAAAAGGTATATTGCAGGAAACGTGCGACAGGCACAGTAAAATGGATTCATGGTTGAATGCGCCATAAGGCATTCGGGAATGGTTTGAAAGGGAAGTGACGGCGAGGCCGGAGACTTTTCAGAGGACCAGAAAAGCGAAAGCCCACTAATCTTTTCAGTTTGGCGACGTGAAGATTAAATGGGCGGTACTACAAATTCTGCATAGAAGCTGTTGCTCTATGCGGGGAGTATAATTCTATGAAAATCGGAAAGCAAACCCCGTTTTCAACTTTACTCCTTCTGTGCAACATAAGCGCAGACAGGCGTGACACATAATCAGGTATTTAGCCCACATTACAGCCAGGTAAAAAATCCGCACCCGGCGTTCACCTCGCGTGAAAACCGGAAGACGCTGCCGTTCTGTCAGAAGCTGATGACGAAGGCCGAAGGCTTCACCGCCCGTTTTGATTTTTCGATACACGTGGCGTTCGTGCGCTCGCTGGGCGAACGTAAGCGTAAGCCGCCGGTGCTGCGTCGTCGTGCCATCGATGCGCTGCTGCAGGGACTGTGCTTCCACTACGACCCACTGGCCAACCGCGTACAGTGCTCCATCACCACGCTGGCCATCGAGTGCGGTCTGGCGACAGAGTCGGACTCCGGCAATCTGTCCATCACCCGTGCGACCCGGGCACTGCATTTCATGGCTGAGCTGGGCCTCATCACGTACCAGACCGAGTATGACGCACAGACCGGCTGCAACCTGCCGACTGACATCACCTTCACCCGGGCACTGTTTGACGCGCTGGATATTTCCGAGAACGCCGTACTGGCTGCACGACGCAGCCGTGTGGAGTGGGAGAACAAACAGCGTAAACAGCAGGGCCTTGAGGCACTGGAAACCGACCAGCTGATAGCGAAAGCCTGGCGCTACGTCAGGGAGCGCTTCCGCACCTGGTGCGGGGAGCGCCGCGAGCACGGCCTGAAACGCCGTCAGGCACGCCGTGACCAGGACCGCAGCCGGAAAGATATTGAGGCACTGGTCAGACAGCAGGTGACGCGTGAGATGGCCGCAGGGAAGCTGGAGTGGAATCTGGACGCCCTGAAGCGTGAAGTGGCGCGGCGCGTCAAAGAGCGCATGCTGATGTCCCGGAACGGCCACTATACCCGACTGGCCACAACATAACCCCATTCCCCGAATTATCCGGCTGACGCCGGAGGCCGCCCCACGCCTGAACCTCATCACCGCACAAAAATCAGCCACTCAAACGCGCATCCACACGCCCTGACGTCAAAATCCCGGCCTCACCCCCCACCAAAACCCGCAGATTTCACACAGCATCACCGTCAATTTCCGTTATCCACTCATAACTGCAAGGGAGTTTCTCACTAACCACAAACCGAGAGCCTCAGTAACTGCCAGACGAGAGGCTTACAAACTGCGTGATTCCCTTTAAACCCCTGCTCTGTAGTTCATATAAAGAACTTAAATATCTTCGTCTAAGGGGAAAACCTGTCCGTTCCCGGCCCTGTGGACAGGGAACAACCCATGAAGTGCCTCCCACCGCACGCGGCGGGCCCCATTCTCACTGACCGTCGCAAAACACCTTTCATCACCACCCCGCGCAAACCCCGACCGTGCACAACTGCAGCAACAGAGCCGGAACCCACCACTGAAAAGCGCCCCCGCCCCGGGCGTAGCCCGGGATGAAGTCGCTTTTAATGATGGATGTTGTAACTATAGAATTGTGTGGCTGTGGGAAGTGTTGCTGTTGGGTCTGGTGTACACGCCCGTAAGCGGCCCTGATGGCCCGCTAACGCGGAGATACGCCCCGACTGCGGCTACGCCTTGTCGTGACCACTCCGACAGCGCACAGTGGCTCTGGCGTTGTTTTTATATGGGTTGGCTGGGCTTTGCAGTGAGGGGGATTATTACGGCTGAAGCCGTAATGCTTTCTTTGTCCTCGCTTCGCTGCGGGGGTCTCCGGCGCTCTGCGCCTCCCATGCGCTGACGCGCATCTAAAAACGGTTTCCGTGCTCAATTTACGCCTGTGTTTATTATGTAAATCATTATGTTATGGTAAAATATAAGCGTTATCCCCCTGCACCTGGAGCCGCTGATGCCTGAGAAAAAAGCCCCCGTGATTGTGGTTAAAAAATCACGACTGAAAGTGACTGAACCTGATGCCGTGCCTGCACAAATCAGCCCGGAAGCCGTGACGGCAGAGACTGCTCCTCGTGAGGCGAAGCCGCTCAACAAAGAGGCCCGGAAAAGCCGGGACAAAATAGCTCTTTTTGTCAGGACATTCCCCGCCCTGTGGCCTGAGTTTGATAAAGGGATTCTCCGTCCCATGAAAGTGGGTATCAAGGAGCAGGCTAAGGCGTATATCGAAGCCAACCCGGACTGCGGGATGACGTTCAGTCAGTGGATACAGGCTGTCATACGGGTAGTTCGCGGACTCCGGTATCAGCGATGCGTCAGAGAAGGGGAAACCCGCTACGATATCTACGGTGAACCAGCAGGTGTCGTCACGGCAAAGGAAGCGGCATATGCCCGCCTCCAGGTGAAGCGCATCAAAGCCAGACTGGATGCAAGGGAGAAGCAGAATCATGTCACAGCTGAATAAAGCCGGAGACCTGGCCTGGTGTGGGCTCATTGCCCTGGCGCTGGCTAAGCGGGACGGCATTGTACAGTCCGCCTCTCAGGAAAATCTCTTCCTGACCCGCTGGCTGGCCACGGCGCTGAAGCAGCGCCGCTTTCCCCGCAGCGTCACCCCGGATATCGAATGGCTGCTCGGACAGGGCCGAACGCTCGGCATGAAAGCCCGGCTGCCGGAGAAGCTGGATTATCTCTGGCGCTCCTGCCATGGCGATATTGCAGAACAGAATGACCTGTTCCGCCTGACGTATGCTTTCGAACTCGCCAAAGATGCTGGCTGGGTTTATAACCTGCTGACCGACCGTGAGTGGACCGGCCGCTACGCGGTGAAGCTGAACGCTGGCATTAACGGCATTTTTGCTTTGCGCAGCAGTATTGATAATGGCTTTGATGCAAACGGCAGGGTACGCTATCCCCTGGCAGTTCGTATTACCGGGAACATTGAGGCCGTGACGGAGCTGTTTGCCACATGTGGCTGGACGGTGACCCCGGATGATGAAGGTAATGTTCAGCACGCTTACAAACTGGTTATCCCGAAAGCAACGTTGTAGCCAATGTTTACCGCTGTTCGTTAGCTTTGAAAAGGATACGCCTGTATGAATATCACGCCCGACAACACGCTCTCCGTATTCGATTTTGACGGCACGCTCACCCGGCATGACAGCTTTATACCCTTTCTTCGTTTTGCCTTCGGCTACAGAGTATTTACCCGCCGCATTATCAGGATGGTGCTTCCTGCGCTTTCTTGTCTGACCGGCAGATTAACTCGTGACGAACTGAAAGGTATTCTGGTGGAAACATTTCTGACTGGCGTCGAAGCTGCCTGGGTAGCTGAACAGGCTGAACGTTTTTGCAAACGTTACTGGAACCGACTGATGCGCCCGGCTGGGCTCCTGGCCGTTGACGCCGAGATAAGTTCAGGCGCTATTGTCACACTGTGTTCTGCTTCTCCCGTGATAATTCTTCGGCCATTTGCTCAAAGGCTGGGAGTGAAGTTGATCGGCACAGAACTGGAGGTTGTCAACGGTCAGCTTACCGGACGCATTATCGGGGCTAATTGTCGATGCATTCAGAAAATAATCCATCTGGAACAAGAGTATGGCCCCCTCACTCACTACCATTTACGTGCGTGGGGTGACTCCCGTGGTGATTACGCTCTGTTGTCAGCAGCCGACACCGCACACTGGCGACACTTTCACCCATCGTTTCTGCGAAGAAAGCACCCAATCATGATAACGAACAATTAAGGTGTGTACATTGATAGGAATTAAAACCTGAAACTGAACAACAAATAACCACCATTTTTGACTCCCGGCCAGCGCTGACGGAGGCTAGGTGATTGTTTACTTCAATCGATAATCTCTGATTTATCGATAACGTCGATTAGCTGAGCGTTTTTTAAACTTTCCCTGCGCTGCGGACGGATCTTCCCTGCATCCGCGCCTAACCGCACATTTTCATCTGCGCCAGCTGCTCATGCCGTGCCACCAGTTCCGCAAGCCGCAGCCCCCGTTTCAGCCCGCTGAAACACATTATCTTCCCGCACAAAATGCACGCCAGTGGGTCCACTTTCAGCAGCCGCTGGTACAGCCCCCGCCATGTCACCTTCCGCGCCGTTTTACGCTGCGTCTCTGTTAACAGATACACGACTTCCAGCACGGCCCGCTTTGACGGGCTCAGAAAACCGTAATACCGCACCATCCGGAACCGTTTCTCCGGTACATGCCAGGAAAAGCGTTCCATAAACTCATCCCCGCTCAGCGTCAGCGTCTCCTCCTGCTTTGTCCGGTGACTGCGGTAGCGCATGATAATTTCATCCCGCCCGGCGTAGTGCTCCAGCCGGCTCATCGACACCGGGGGCTTCTTAAGGTAAGCCCCGAAGTACATCGCCACGTGCGTGGCGTTGTCCATCACCTTCGACACCCGCACATTCCATTTTCTCCTGTAGTGCCGGTCCAGAAAGCGATTCCAGTCCTGCCTGCTGCGACTTTCTGCAGCCAGGGTTGCCGGTATCTCCAGCCGCCAGAATTCCCGGCGCAGCAGGTCAGTGATACGCCAGCGCCACATCGGCATCACATTGCGGGCGAAAAACGGCACATTCTTCCAGGTACTGGCGTCAGTAATCCCGCCGGCCGTTGTGGAAAGGTGAATATGCGGATGCCACTGCTGGTCGCGCCCCCAGGTATGGATGACGCTGAAGCAGTCCGGTAGAAAGTCGCCCCGCCGGCCGGTTTCCAGAACAACATCAGCCGCGAGGCGGCTCATTTCGGCGAGCAGCCAGCGGTTATGGTCTATCAGGGGCCAGTACTCACAGGGGAGGGTGAAGGTGATGTGCTGCCATTCACCGTCGGGCACCAGGGCGAGAAGATACTGTATCCAGACTTCGCCGGCTTTTACGCCGCAGTGTGGGCAGGAGCGGCTTTTACAGCGAAAACAGACTTTTTTGAGTGACCACATCCGGGGTCAGGGCATTGCCAGCATGTGTATCCCATGAGCGTGGTGCCGCAGGCCATGATTTTAGTGACGGCCTCAATGACAGCGGGACGAACAGAACCTTCAGGCTGTTTGTGAAACCAGCTAAGCCAGCGGTTGCCTTGCTGAAAGATATCGGCGAAGCGGGGAAGCATAATCATTTCACAGAAGAAGTGGGAGCTGAAGTTATAACAGTCGCCGCAGGCCATAACAAGTCGCAGCCGTCAGGCTGCCTACTTGATTGATAGGAATTAAAACCTGAAACTGAACAACAAACAACCACCATTTTTGACTCCCGGCCAGCGCTGACGGAGGTCTGGTGATTGTTTGCTTCAATCAGTAATCGCTCATTTATCGGTGATATCGATTAACTGACCGTCTTTTAAACTTTCCCTGCGCTGTGGACGGATCTTCCCTGCATCCGCGCCTAACCGCACATTTTCATCTGCGCCAGCTGCTCATGCCGGGCCATCAGTTCCGCAAGCCGCTGCCCCCGTTTCAGCCCGCCGAAACACATTATCTTCCCGCACAAAATGCACGCCAGTGGGTCCACTTTCAGCAGCCGCTGGTACAGCCCCCGCCATGTCACCTTCCGCGCCGTTTTACGCTGCGTCTCTGTTAACAGATACACGACTTCCAGCACGGCCCGCTTTGACGGACTCAGAAAACCGTAATACCGCACCATCCGGAACCGTTTCTCCGGCACATGCCAGGAAAAGCGTTCCATAAACTCATCCCCGCTCAGCGTCAGCGTCTCCTCCTGCTTTGTCCGGTGACTGCGGTAGCGCATGATAATTTCATCCCGCCCGGCGTAGTGCTCCAGCCGGCTCATCGACACCGGGGGCTTCTTAAGGTAAGCCCCGAAGTACATCGCCACGTGCGTGGCGTTGTCCATCACCTTCGACACCCGCACATTCCATTTTCTCCTGTAGTGCCGGTCCAGAAAGCGATTCCAGTCCTGCCTGCTGCGACTTTCTGCAGCCAGGGTTGCCGGTATCTCCAGCCGCCAGAATTCCCGGCGCAGCAGGTCAGTGATACGCCAGCGCCACATCGGCATCACGTTGCGGGCGTAAAACTGCACTTTCTTCCAGGTACTGGCGTCAGTAATCCCGCCGGCCGTTGTGGAAAGGTGAATATGCGGATGCCACTGCTGGTCGCGCCCCCAGGTATGGATGACGCTGAAGCAGTCCGGTAGAAAGTCGCCCCGCCGGCCGGTTTCCAGAACAACATCAGCCGCGAGGCGGCTCATTTCGGCGAGCAGCCAGCGGTTATGGTCTATCAGGGGCCAGAACTCACAGGGGAGGGTGAAGGTGATGTGCTGCCATTCACCGTCGGGCACCAGGGCGAGAAGATACTGTATCCAGACTTCGCCGGCTTTTACGCCGCAGTGTGGCAGGAGCGGCTTTTACAGCGAAAACAGACTTTTTTGAGTGACCACATCCGGGGTCAGGGCATTGCCAGCATGTGTATCCCATGAGCGTGGTGCCGCAGGCCATGATTTTAGTGACGGCCTCAATGACGGCGGGACGAACAGAACCTTCAGGCTGTTTGTGATACCAGCTAAGCCAGCGGTTGCCTTGCTGAAAGATATCGGCGAAGCGGGGAAGCATAATCATTTCACAGAAGAAGTGGGAGCTGAAGTTATAACAGTCGCCGAAGGCCATAACAAGTCGCAGCCGTCAGGCTGCCTACTTGGACAAAACGGGTGAAGTCAATCACGTCATAGATACCTGTTAATAAAACTGGGCCCAATGTATAGCATTCTACAAAATCCCGGAAACGAACAAACTACCGGTCCTGCCTGTACCGGGTAAGCCTGCGACCGGATGAGCTATCTTTACACCACCGGAAACAACAATATAGCCTTCTACATGAAAAACATACTTACGCCAGTAGCCATAATCCCCACAGCAAAAGCTCGCGTCAGCCAGATACTGTTAGTAAACAGATTTTTTAATACGCGCCCCGCGACGGCATACGCCAGGAAGCACGCATAGGCAATCAGAGCTATAGGTAGAAGGATTATCACTGTCTGGCTCGCCACAGACGAACTTGTTTTGATGAATGACGGGAAAAATGCGACGAAAAAGATAATCGCTTTCGGATTGGCAATGGCCAGTAAAAACCCCTGGTTAAATGCCGTTAGCATTTGTGTCTTGATTCCACCATTATCATCGGTATCGATACGTGGCGCTATAAACAAGCGAATTCCGATATAAATGATGTACCCAGCACCAGCAGTCCTGACAACGGCCATTAGCCCGTCACTGACCCCGCCAATAGTATAGATAACCAGCAAAGAAATCAGCGCCTGTAGAAGAGATGCAACCACATTCCCCAGTGCCGCCATATTCCCCAGCATTAATCCGTGTTTCTGTTGACCGGTATTCATAGCGAGCATCATTGAAGGCCCCGGAATTATAGACGCAATAAAAATGGTAGCACAATATGTGATAAAAACAGGCTCAATCACATTTACCCTCCAGTGGTGAATATCTACTCATTATACCGTAATTATTCTTGTTTAGATGGTTTCTTCTCCTGCGCCAGAAATACCATGGTGGCGCTGTCGGCCGTGGCATCGACTGGGCACCGTTGCAAAGTTATTGATGAATTAGCCTTTCGTAGTATTTGAAGGTCTTATCTTTCAAAGACTCTGCTCACCAGACGCATCTCGCCCAGGGAATATCCAAAATAAAATGATTCTGCCTGACCTTTCCGGTAATGGTGCCAACTTACTGATTTAGTGTATGATGGTGTTTTTGAGGTGCTCCAGTGGCTTCTGTTTCTATCAGCTGTCCCTCCTGTTCAGCTACTGAAGGCGTGGTGCGTAACGGTAAAAGCACTGCCGGACATCAGCGCTATCTCTGCTCTCACTGCCGTAAAACATGGCAGCTACAGTTCACTTACACCGCCTCTCAGCCCGGTACACACCAGAAAATTATTGATATGGCCATGAATGGCGTCGGATGTCGCGCCAGTGCACGCATTATGGGCGTTGGCCTCAACACGATTTTACGACACTTAAAAAACTCAGGCCGCAGTCGGTAAACTCACGCATACAACCGGGCAGTGACGTCATTGTTTGCGCGGAAATGGACGAACAGTGGGGTTACGTCGGCGCTAAATCACGCCAGCGCTGGTTGTTTTACGCGTATGACAGGATACGGAGGACGGTTGTGGCGCACGTATTCGGTGAACGCACGTTGGCCACGCTGGAGCGTCTTCTTGGCCTGCTGTCGGCCTTTGAGGTCGTGGTATGGATGACGGATGGCTGGCCGCTTTATGAATCACGCCTGAAGGGAGAACTGCACGTTATCAGCAAGCGATATACGCAGCGCATTGAGCGGCATAACCTGAATCTGAGGCAGCATCTGGCAAGGCTGGGCAGGAAGTCACTGTCGTTCTCAAAATCGGTGGAGCTGCATGACAAAGTCATCGGGCATTATCTGAACATAAAACACTATCAGTAAGTTGGAGTCATTACCAGTCTATAGAATGGTATCAGCGAGCCGCCAGGCAGGGCTATCGACCCGCCCAGAAAGCACTTGCGGCGGTCTATGCCAGAGGTCAAGTAGGCAGCCTGACGGCTGCGACTTGTTATGGCCTGCGGCGACTGTTATAACTTCAGCTCCCACTTCTTCTGTGAAATGATTATGCTTCCCCGCTTCGCCGATATCTTTCAGCAAGGCAACCGCTGGCTTAGCTGGTTTCACAAACAGCCTGAAGGTTCTGTTCGTCCCGCTGTCATTGAGGCCGTCACTAAAATCATGGCCTGCGGCACCACGCTCATGGGATACACCTGCTGGCGCTGTCCTGACCCCGGATGTGGCCACTCAAAAAAGTCTGCTTCCGCTGTAAAAGCCGCTCCTGCCCACACTGCGGCGTAAAAGCCGGCGAAGTCTGGATACAGTATCTTCTCGCCCTGGTGCCCGACGGTGAATGGCAGCACATCACCTTCACCCTCCCCTGTGAGTACTGGCCCCTGATAGACCATAACCGCTGGCTGCTCGCCGAAATGAGCCGCCTCGCGGCTGATGTTGTTCTGGAAACCGGCCGGCGGGGCGACTTTCTACCGGACTGCTTCAGCGTCATCCATACCTGGGGGCGCGACCAGCAGTGGCATCCGCATATTCACCTTTCCACAACGGCCGGCGGGATTACTGACGCCAGTACCTGGAAGAAAGTGCAGTTTTACGCCCGCAACGTGATGCCGATGCGGCGCTGGCGTATCACTGACCTGCTGCGCCAGGAATTCTGGCGGCTGGAGATACCGGCAACCCTGGCCGGGAGTCAAAAATGGTGGTTATTTGTTGTTCAGTTTCAGGTTTTAATTCCTATCAATCAAGAATGGTTGATCATATTAAGCCACTGCTTAGACCAAAACGTGATCAGCAGTTTTCACACAGCCTGTGCCAACAGCGGACGTTATTCTAATCAATAATAAAGTGGTCGGGTTGGTGGATACGTTTAGCCAGTTTTTTTTGCAGTGCCATGACCATCAGGGGAAACCCAGTCGCAGCTAATGCGCAGACTACCAGTAATCGGTCTAAGTTCTGTGTCGTTATACCCTGGTCGGGCAGTAATAGGGACGACAAAAAGAATGCAAGAGTTGTTATCAAGGACATTATCGCAGCCTGTAACGAAGAAAAACTGGCACGTTGTTCATCCGCTGGATACTGGATCGTAACCGAAGATGATGAAACCAGTCGACTATACGAAGAACCCAGGAATAAGGTAATAAACAGAACTGCGTTATGATAGCCCATTGCAGGGACCAGTAAACTAAGCACAAAAAGTAGCGTTGAAACTGTAGCCAGAATCAGCGCAGAAAAACGCGATGTCAGAACTCCTGTTATTTTTGTAGACAGATAACCTGCAATCCCTCCGCTTAAGAACAGCAAAGGCAGTTGGTCTTGTTGTGCCCCTAAATGATGGGTCATTAATGGGGTCAAAATGGGGATGATCAGCATTGGGCTAAACTGTACCAGCGCATTACAAGAGGCGAAAAGCAGGGTCTGAGCATCAATAGATAGCTTGCCCTTAGCGCGTAATTGAGCTGCATCCTTGGGAATAAAAAGGACTATTAACGGTAAAGACAGCAGACACAGAAAACTGATTGACCACAGAGAAATATGCCAACCATAGTGTGTGCAAAAAAATAATATCGCTGGCATGCCAACGATACTCACCATTGAAAATGATGCAATTACCGTTGCTAACATTTTCCCACGCATGTTAACAGGGGAATAGTTTATCAAGATACTCGTCCCCACCCCCATCGTTGTGCCACCAACCAACCCTGCGCAAAATCGTAGAGCCAAAAGCGTGTGAAAATTTGTTGTAAATGTGGACACAAACGTTAGTGTTCCCAACAGCAGCATGTTCTGGATTAAGAATCGCTTCTTATTAAATCGGTCTATCCAATAAAAAGCAGCAACACCGGAAAGAACTGCACCTAATGTGTACATACCAGAGACATATCCAGAAAATGAAACCGGAACCGAAAACGCTTCTGACATAAAGGAAAAAACAGGTGCTAATGCCATGTATTCCAGCGCATTAGTAAACTGGATAAAGGCAATGATGATGGCTATCCGCATCAGGGTTTTATGATTAAACATCTGAGTGACCAGTGACATAGCAAGCAACCTATAAATGAAAGATGCTCAAAGTTTATCTGCTATCAACAATCGGCATAAGATGGTAAAAATGGCGGTAATCGTTATCAAAAATGGGATTTTCTATGCGTCCGGCTCTCGACTTTAATACCCTGAAAGTGTTCATCGCCGTGGTTGATAGAGAAAGTTTCGTTGGAGCCTCCAAAGCCCTTGAAATGCCGACATCAAACGTAAGCCGTTGTATTTCTCGGTTAGAAGAAAAACTGCATATTCAGCTAATCGAGCGCAGCACACGCCATATGAAGCTCACCCAGGCGGGGCAACTACTCTATGCGCGAGCAAAACCGCTGCTTGAAGCACTTGAACAAACGGAGTCTGAATTAACGCAGGGACAGGTCCAACTCAAAGGTCCATTACGTATCTGTATTCCAAATGAAATAGGACCTGCATTGATGGGCTCTGTTATTGCTGATTTCGCCTGTCAGTACCCAGATGTGGAGATCAGCTGTGTCACAAATTTGTCAGGTTTCGAATCTCTGCGAGATGATCTTGATTTAGCGATCATTGTTAGCCGTGGTCAGATGGATGACAGTGACTACATCGCCCGTCATCTGGTAACTATCCCTTGTACCATTGTTGCATCTCCCTCTGTCATTCAGCGTTATGGTACCCCTTCTCATATCCATCAATTTGAAGAATTACCCTGCATTACAACAGTAAGCGCATTGAAAGGGACACCCTGGCAGTTCGTCAGTGCAAAAGGTAGGTTCGAGACAATTGCAGTTAAAGGGCATTATCGGGTAAACAGCGGAGAGATGGCGGGACGGGCGGCAGTATCAGGTTTAGGTTTTGCAATTCTTTCGAAACAAGCCTGCCAGCCCTATATCAACGATGGGCGACTCATTGAGATTGAGTTTGAACAGTCGGCAGCCCCATTGCACTTGTTCGCGCTTTATTCCAATCGACGCTACTTGCCCGCGAAAACAAGAGCACTTATTGATTTTTTACATCAGAAGTTGAGCCATCTACCTCTGTTAACGTGATGTAGCCCCCTGAAACACCAGACAGTAGCGGTATC
This sequence comes from Klebsiella sp. PL-2018, assembly GCF_019048985.1. Classification (NCBI taxonomy): domain Bacteria; kingdom Pseudomonadati; phylum Pseudomonadota; class Gammaproteobacteria; order Enterobacterales; family Enterobacteriaceae; genus Klebsiella; species Klebsiella sp. PL-2018. The sequence continues at coordinate 39,473 of NZ_CP077674.1, read as the reverse complement.
TCCAGATAAGAGATAGGCTTGAACATATGTCTAACACTAACGCCAATTTTGAGATGACCGGGATTCTATTAGGACAAGAAGTCCGTAAACGTAAAACCCCTCGCGAGAAGATCGCCATTATCCAGCAGACGATGGAGCCGGGCATGAATGTTTCCCATGTCGCCCGCCTGCATGGTATCCAGCCCAGCCTGCTGTTTAAGTGGAAGAAGCAATATCAGGAAGGCAGCCTCACCGCCGTTGCGGCCGGTGAGGAAGTCGTTCCTGCTTCTGAGCTTACCGCTGCTCTGAAGCAGGTCCGGGAGCTTCAGCGGCTTCTGGGAAAAAAGACGATGGAAGTTGAGATCCTGAAAGAAGCCGTGGAGTACGGTCAGTCGCGAAAATGGATAGCGCACGCGCCCTTGTTGCCAAAGGACGGGGAATAGCCCTGGTCAGCCGAACCATGGTGTAGTGGTCAACTAATTTTGGCCACACGACCTGACTGTTCGTGGAACAGCCGCTCTGATTCATTTGGCGTTAACCCACCGTTATACCAGTGGGGGCGGATGGCACTGTAATAGCCCGTGATGTAGCGGATTATCGCGCTCTGAGCTTCTTTGAAGCTGTTATAGCCCTTCGTCGGCACCCATTCGGTCTTCAGGCTCCGGAAGAACCGTTCCATAGGGGCATTATCCCAGCAGTTACCGCGTCGACTCATGCTCTGCTTTATTCGACAGCGCCACAGAGCCTGCCGGTACTGGCGGCTGGTATAGTGACTGCCCTGGTCACTGTGGAACATCACTCCTGTTGGCTTCCCCCGATGCTCCCAGGCCATCTGCAACGCTTTGACCGTGAGGGCCGAGTCCGGCGACGTCGACATCGCCCAGCCCACAGGTTTACGGGCGAACAGATCCAGCACGACGGCCAGATAAGCCCAGCATTTTCCCGTCCAGAGTAGAGTAAGAGGCAGGGCGTAGTCGGACTATTTCCCTGCCTCTCCTCCCCGAACCGGACGTGCACCTTTCAGCGCATCCGGCTCTCCATTTAAATGCTGGCGAACGCCATTGCCACTTCTGTAAAGCGCGATGTATACGTGTTTCTGGTCTCCGTCCTCAGATAGGGATTACCTTCGGGTAGCCGCCAGCGGAACAGCTTCTTGCCTTGCCCCACCAACCGGTACAGTATTTCGCCGCTGAGCTTGCCGTGATTGGTTTTACCAAATAAAACCCACGTTTTGCTCTGACCCGGTTTCGGTGATTTACACCACCACCTCATCAGGGAAGCGATACCTGTACGGTATTTGCGGGCCAGCCAGTGAGCCAGCTTCCAGAACACGACACGGTCGATATAACTGAAGACTTTGGCCTTAAAATCAACGAACTGATAGAACATGGCCCAGCCTTTCAGTTTTCGGTTGAGTTGTTCAGCCATATCGACTTTGCTTTCACTGTAGTTGCCTGATAACAGTGCTGTCAGCGATGCGGCGAAGTTTCTGGCTTTCTCCTGCGGGATCGTTGAGACCACTCGCATCTCGCCATAACGACTGCGTTTGCGAATGATCCTGTGCCCCAGAAAGATAAAGCCGTCATTAACATGGGTGATTTTAGTCTTATCCATGTTCAGCCTGAGTTTCAGACTGCCTTCGTGCACACCCCGACACTCCTCCCTGATGGCTTCCGCCTGTGCTTTGGTGCCTTTGACGATGAGGACAAAATCATCGGCATAGCGGCAGTACGCCACCGCGGGTTTCCACTGCCAGTTTTCTCTGACCGCCGTACTTCGGCCCCGTTGGATACTGTTATTCCAGTACCACCGATCTTTTCTGGCTTTCCCGCTCAGGTAGCGCTCATGCAGGTATTGATCGAACTCATTCAGCATGATGTTCGATAATAGCGGCGATATAACACCGCCCTGTGGCACACCTTCACTGGCCGCCCGAAAGAGACCGACATCGATATGTCCCGCCTTGATGGTTTTCCACAGCAGAGTCATGAAACGTGCGTCACTGATCCTGCGGCGTACAGCCTTCATCAGCAGTCGATGATGTACGGTGTCGAAGTAACTGGACAGGTCGCCTTCAATCACCCAGCGTCCCCGGGTTTCACCACAGTCTGTGAGCTGTAATTTCACCGTGCGGATCGCGTGGTGGACACTGCGCTCAGGCCGGAAGCCATATGAGAGCGTATGAAAATCACTCTCCCATATCGGCTCCATCGCCATCAGCATGGCCCGCTGAACAATACGATCCCGCAACGCGGGGATACCCAGTGGTCGCAGTTTGCCGTTGCTTTTAGGGATGTAAACCCGTCTGGCGGGCAAGGGCTGGTAGTGGCCTGAGAGTAATTCATCCCTGAGGATTTGCAGCTCAACAGCCAGTCTGGCCTGTAGCATTGTTTTGTTCACGCCATCAACGCCGGGGGTATGGGCCCCCTTTGATGAAAGCGTGATCCGCGCCGCTTCAGCCAGCCATTCTGGTTGTGTTATCAGACGCAGCAGCCGTTGAATCCGTAGGGACGGATCGGTGACTGCCCATGTGGCAAGCTTGCGTTGCATTTCGCTGATTATCAAAGGTCTTCACCTCGTTAGGTCAGTTAATTCACGTCGCAAACACATTCAAACTGCTTCCCTTCGCCATGTAATGGGCTTTCCCCATCGCGGACTACTACGGAAGCTCCGCCAGCCAGCGCGTCATCGGAGCCATGCCCCCTTAACATCCGTCGCTGACCTTCCCCGGTTTACCTGCCTGGACTCAGGCATACTGAGGAGGCTGCCCGTCGCACTCTTTATCCTTGCTTGCCGCAAGTTGGCAGAAGTCAGCAACGCAAGCGTGATAGACGCTGCTGCCCCGGTGTTTCGCATACATGTCAAAACACCTTCGACCGGCAGTGCTTACGTATCACTGCCAGTTCCTCCTGCACGGCCTGTCAGATCACGTAGGCCGTGGTGACGTTTTCAACCCACAGAGGCGGATTAACGGGTTCATGTTCTTCAGCCTTTCAGTACTTAACCTTGAGGATCATCTCGGCTTAGTGATCTCGCCTCAATCCCCGTTGTCAGCGGGTTACATCACCCTGCGGGCATGCCGCAGGTCACTGCCGCTCAGGTTCTCCACCGTCACACCCGGTGGGATTGTTGGGTTTCTCATCGTGAGTTACCGGTTCAATATTCCAGACAGACTCGCGGTTCATTTAAGCATCCATGCCCGCCCTGAACTCCGGGCACACTATAGGTCACATCGCCGCACCAGATCTGATCCGGCGCTGTTACCGCGAACTGCCGGTCGAGATGGTTAGGTATTTCAACGTGTTCGTTCCCGCCGCGTTTGTATTTATGCGCCGGGGCCTGACAACTGGCGATATCCAGCTCTTTCATCAGCTTACCTGCAAGCCATCGCCCGAGTCTGACGCACCGGCCGCTGACCATCGTGGCGATACTTCTCGCGCCAGCAGAGCCACCACTGGCATTCCAGACTTCACTGACGAGACTCCGTTTGACGGCCCGCTCAGCGTCAGAATCCCTGCCATTTTTACGAATGTAACGATAACTGCTTCGGTGAACACCGAACAGCCGGCACAATGGCGCTACCGGGTAGTGCGCCCTCAGACTGTCGATTATCGTGAACTTTTCAGGGAGTCCGACATCAAGAGCGCGGTTGTAGATTCAACCTGTCAACGCAACACCCTTTTCAATTATCTCTTTCGGTGTTTTGAACTTCAGTGTCTTTCTCGGCCTGGTGTTTAGTTGCGCTGCAACCTGATCCAGCTCCTGCTGTGTGTATTGAGCAAGGCATGTTTTTTTGGGGAAGAACTGTCGTATTAGTCCATTCGTATTTTCGTTGGTGCCTCGTTGCCAGGGACTTTGAGGATCGCAAAAATAAACTTTCACTCCCGTGCTGCTGCTAAATTCCAGATGCCTGGCCAGCTCCATTCCTCTGTCCCACGTCAATGATTGCCTGAGTTCGGGCGGTAAGCTCAGGAATTTTTCAGTAAGAGCCTGATTCACTGAAACAGCATCTTTCCCCTTTAACCTGAGAATAAGCGTATAGCGCGATTTACGATCTACCAGAGTGGCAATATGCGAGTTTTTTGTGCCCGAGACTAAATCCCCCTCCCAGTGTCCAACAGAGCGCCTGTTATCAATATGCCGCGCGCGCTCATGGATTGGCGTGCCATTCACGATATTGATTGTTCCTCTTTCCCCTTTGCGGGTGTGGCGTCGCCCATGCCTCAGGCTGTGCGAACGCCGCAGATGCTGAATATTCAGGTGGTGCAGAGCTTCACGACAACGAAAGTACAGCGTCTTATAAATTGTCTCAGCTGATATTCGCATCGTTTTCTGACGCGGCTTCGTTCGTTTTAACCATCCCGAAATTTGCTCCGGAGACCACTTTAATTCCAGCTTTTCCAGAACAAGGTCCCTCAGCGGCTCATTCTGATCCAGCAAACACGGTTTGGGACGTTTAGCCATCCTGTTGGCGCGATTATTAGCATCAACAGCTTTGTAATAGCGCCTGCCACGATTACGCTGGACTTCTCGCGAGATCGTCGAAGGAGAGCGTCTTAATGCAGTAGCAATCGCCCGAATACTCATTTTGGCTGACAGGCCAGCGCGTATTTCCTCACGTTCAGACAAGGTCAGGTGTGCGACGGCCCGCTTACGCTCATTGGGTTTTATGCCGCCGGTGTCCCTCAACATGGTGAAAATAGTTCCGGGTTTTGAATCCAGAATCTTAGCTATTTCACTAAATCCTGTCCCACTCTTCCACAAGTCGAAAACGAGCGATTTTTCTTTTGCTGTAAATGTACGTTTCATCAAACGATCCTCCGCAACCACATGTTTTCACATGGTTGTTGCGTTGACCAATTGAATCTACAGTAGCCTTATTTAGGATTTCATTTTCCATTTCAAGGCGTTGTATTTGTTTTCTCATTTCCCTGAGTTCCGTCTGCTCAGGCGTCAGAGGCAGCCCCGGGGGCGTTTTCCCCTGGCGCTCCATACGTAACGATTTAACCCAGCGGTTGATGGCGGAGAGGCTGACGTTCATCGCTTTAGCCGCTTCACCGTGAGTGTAGTTCTGATCAAGAACCAGTTTTGCCGCTTCGGCTTTAAATTCAGCAGTAAATATTTTGCTCATTGGTTCACCTGTAAGATGTTGAGGTGAGCATATCACCTCTACTCAGGTGGCCAAATTCAGTGTGCCACTACATTTCGCCGGTCACAGACGATACTGGCAGGTATTGAGTTAATCCACATGATACCCAAAGGGCAGTATCAGCTTCTGCAAGGGGATGGATTGTCACCTGCAGAACAATTTTATCTGTAGGCGGCCTGAATAACCGACAACGCGAGGCTTTACTGACTTACCTCCGTTAATGCGACAGAGCCGCCAAAGGTGAATGCATTCTGTGCGGTAACCGGCTGCGTTTTGTCAGCGCAGAAGCGGGCAGGCATGCTTCGGTGTTAGTGGCCGAAAGGTTGCATAACATCGACCGTAAACGATGGCTTCAGGGACTGGCTGCAGGATAAGTGCGCCTGAAAAATGGCGTTCAGGTCAAAAAACAATCGAAAGCGGTATTTTATTAACATAAGAGTCACCACCACGCGCCATCAGTGCGCTGCCGGTGATGACATTCATGGCCAGGAGATTTTTGAAACGATGCTTCAATTTCCTAACCATGAACATCCCGTCACTGGAGCCAATAGACCCTATTATTGAGACGCTCCATCAACAGATGATTGTCCAGGCATGGCTGATATTATGTAATCAACATTTTGTTGATTACAAGGTTTTTGGCTGATAAGTTATTCAACAATGTGTTTAAGTGAGGTCATGCATGAACGTGTCAGATGAACCAAATTATGCCGAGGGCATGATTCTTATGTTGTCGGCCACGGTGCGTGCTCTGGGAAGTGTGCTGGCAGGTAACGCCGAAATTGTTCTGCATGACCTGCGGAATCCAACTTTTTCAATTGCCGAGATTGCTAACGCGAGTGTAACGGGTCGTAAAAAGGGGGATTCGGTGCTGGCTGGTATGCGTACTGATCGTGCATTTATCAGTGCAATGGAAAATAAAAGCGAACCCGTGTCTTTACTGCTGGATTACGAAACGTTAACCCGCGACGGAAAAGTACTGCGTAGCAGTACAGCTTTATACCGTGACCGCACTGGCAAACCATACGCAGCACTCTGCATCAATGTCGATAACTCGGGCATTGACGAGGCACTCAGGCTGCTCCAGTCACTCGCTGGGGTCCGATCTGATGTGCCGTCAGGCATTCAGGAAGACGCATCTACTGATGCCAGTCACGACAATATTGAAGATTTGATGCGTGACATCATTAGTACCACTACAGCATTGAGTTCTGGGAGCTGCCGCGCGGATACCAAACGGGCCAACTTGCTGGCGGTTAAAAATATGCAGGAAAAAGGCATTTTCCTGATCAAAGGCGGGGTTGAAAAAGCAGCTGCAGCCCTAGGGGTCACCCGCTACACCATTTACAACTATCTCGATGAACTTAAGTGCGGTGATGAATAATCCACCCGCAAGGAAAACCAATGAAAAAATATCCAAGCACAATGCCCTTTCCGTTTTCACGCGCAGTTGAAGCGAACGGATTCCTTTTTCTTTCAGGGCAATTATCCATGAATGATGCAGGTGAACCTGTTAAAGGGTCAGTGGAAGAACAGACCCGCCTCGTTCTACAAAACGTTGAAGCGACGCTGAAAGCATGTGGTTCCTCTTTCGAGAAAATTGTTCGTATCACTGTCTGGTTATCCGATATGGCTCATTTCCAGGCTTTCAATAATGCCTATCGTACTCACTTTCCTGACGGATTTCCGGCGCGTACGACTGTCGTGAGCCGTCTGGCGTTCGATCTTGATGTCGAACTGGAAGTTCAGGCACTGGCCTGAGCCCGACCGAAATTTACGGAGTTAACCCCCATGTCTTTGAGTATCAATACGCCTTTGCTGGAGTCGTTGCCCCTGGGTCGTCTGAATAAGACCCGCGTCTGGATGAAGATGGAAGCAATGCAACCATCAGGGTCATTTAAGATCCGTGGTGTAGGACACGCCTGTGAGCAGCATTATGCCCGTGGCGCACGCCGTTTCATTTCCTCTTCCGGTGGAAATGCCGGTCTTGCGGTAGCATATGCCGGGCGTAAGCTGGGTGTGCCTGTCATTGTTGTTGTACCTGAATCCACCTCAGAACGTGCGCGTCATCTGCTGAACCTGGAAGGTGCTGATGTTAGAGTGCATGGTAAAACCTGGGCAGAGGCCAATGAGCTGGCTCTGTCTCTCCTGAATAATGAAGATGCATTTATTCACCCTTTTGACGATCCACTCCTCTGGGAAGGCCATGCGTCAATGATCGACGAAGTTGTCGCCGAAGGATTGCGTCCTGACGCTGTCATTCTCTCTGTTGGAGGTGGTGGCCTGCTTGCCGGTGTTGACGCAGGACTTCGTCGCAATAATCTCAATATCCCCGTCTTCGTTGTTGAGACGGTCGGTATGTCATCCTTCCACGCGGCGTTGAAAGCGGGCCACCCGGTATCATTGCCTGAACTGACCGGTGTGGCAACGTCTCTGGGAGCTCGCCAGGTATGCCAGAGGGCGTTTGATCTTGCGAATGAGAGAGAGATAATTTCACTAACGGTTAGTGATAAGCAGGCTGTTGATGCTTGCCTGACCTTCCTGGATGACCATCGTACGCTGGTTGAACCCGCCTGTGGCGCATCCCTTGCCGCGCTATATGATTCACAAATTGATGTCAGCAAAATGGATAACGTGCTGGTCATTGTGTGCGGCGGATCGACAGCCACCACTGCATCCCTGCAAGGATTTAAGGGCTAAACGAGCCATGTCCACATCCTTTTACCCGGATTTAACCGGGTAAAAGATTTAAGCCAAAATCACCGGAGTCAGGCATGGATCCTCGTGCGAGAAAACAATTTATTTCTCCGGCGCTGCTGTTGATCCTGCTGCCCCCCTTATTCTGGGCGGGTAATTTTATTACTGGTCGCGCGGTACACAGCTTTGTTCCCCCGATGACGCTATCACTCTGGCGATGGGTCATTGCTATGGTCTGCGTACTGCCTTTTGCCTGGAAACCCATGTGTCGGGACTATCGACTGTATCTGGTACACAAGTGGCTGATTGTAAGACTCTCCTTGTCCGAGGTAGTGGCGTTCAACTCGCTGGTATATGTGGGGCTCCATCAGACCTCAGCCTCAAATGCCCTGCTGCTCAACTCATTTATTCCTGTTCTGATAGCCTTGTTGGGAGCGGCATTTTTGGTCGTGACGCTGATTTAGTGCTGGTGTATTATTTTGTCTTTTGAGTTCATTGATGGCAAAGATAGATGTGGTTTGTCCCCGTTGCTCTGATACGAGCGGGGTGATACGAAACGGTCATTCTGGCTCAGGTGCGCAACTTTACCGCTGTAAGCACTGCCTGAAAACCTTCCAGCTCAGCTATTCCTGCAACGGCGCTAAACCCGAAACCCACCAGACCATTATTGATATGGCGATGAACGGCTCCGGATGCCGTGATACGGCAAGAGTACTGAAAATAAGCCTCAACACCGTTCTTCGTCATCTAAAAAACTGGCCCCCTGCCAGGTAGCCCAAAACCAAAACGTTGAGCCGGGCGCCGAGGTCGTCATCTGCTGTGAGGCCGATGAACAATGGTCTTACGTGCGGTCTAAGGGTAATCCACGCTGGCTATTCTACGCTTATGACCGCATCCGCAAGCGTGTCCTCGCCCATGTATTTGGACCACGCAATGCCCAGACGTTACGCCGGCTTCTGGCTTTACTGAGCCAGTTTAACATTGCGTTTTACATGACGGATGCCTGGGCTGTGTACCGAACTTTACTGGCTTCAACCAGTCATGTTGTCAGCAAAAAATACACTCAGCGGATAGAGCGTCATAATCTTAACTTGCGAACCCATCTCAGGCGGCTGACTCGTAAAACTATCTGCTTCTCAAAATCAGAAGAAATGCACGATAAGGTCATCGGCTGGTATCTGACAATCCATCACTATCACTAAATCTGCGTCACGACCCTATAGACTTTGGTTCATTACGCCGCGGATAAAATTTTTCGTAATCGGGATTTGCTGCCAGTATTGTCGCGAAATCGTACTCCGCTTGCACATCGCCGGATTTAGCCCGTACTTCTATTTCGTCATAGCGGCCACGAAGAGCACTTAATAGTGCCCTCGCTTCTTCTGACCTACCGAAATGAATCGTTCGCCGGTAATAAAAAGTTGCCTGACCAAGATTTTTCTCTGTTCCATCCCCTCTTTCTAAACGTTTAGCCAGTTCGAGATTGGCAGCAGCATCACCACGACTTGCTTTTAATCCTAATGCTTGAATTTCATCTGAATTTGCAAAGGCTACTGATACAGTCATTAATGGCAGTATCAGAACTATGAAAGGTGATTTTTCTGTTTTTTTTATTTCTACTTCTCTTTGGGTTCGATTTACGAAATCGCAAACACATCTGAATTTTTAAAAATCTGAAATTGAGAATATGTATTTAAGGCCTGCTGTTGATTCAGGGATACCTATAATTAACAATCCTATTTTTTTCCATCAAATATCTTGTTTTGCGGCACGATTATCAACGCGCTGGCGATGTATCCCAGCGGATGATGGTTCCGGAGCTGTAGGGCTATTTTTCCCAGGGGGCCATCGCTAATCTGCCACTTGTTGCGCTCCACACTTCGTCCTCAGAAATTATCTTAGCTCAGTATACGATAATCCGTTTAGGCTAGGCTCTAAAACTGTTGCCTATATTGGGGTCCGCATGGAAAAGGAAAAGCAACCTACGCTAAGGCTACTTTTTAACCAAATAGCTATTGGCTATCCCTCGAATTACAGGGCTACAGCGCTTCTGTGTCCGAAACCTATCGTACACATATTACCTGTTCGTTATCATGAGTGGATATTCAGATTCCCCCGATGCAAAACTCTGCAACCTGCAACAGATTGATTAAATGCGCGAAGCGCATAAAAGGCGGCTCACAGGACTTACGTTCTGCGCTATTGCTAATCCGCCGAAGCCCGGCGAAGCCGGTACTGATTGAAAGGTAGCACCTATCAACCCTCCACCCTTGTATGTAATAGGTGCGTGGTGGTTAGCTACTACCATATGAAGCGAAGTGAGCCAGCCCCCCTCCCGAAGGTAATACCTTGCTTAGCAAGCTTATGGTCCTTCGCTTCACCTTTCACGCCAGCAATAATCTTGAACGGTTACCATGGTATGCATGGGAGCCACGATTGAAACGAATTATCGGCCATGATTTTGGTTCCCGAAGCAAGAAAACCCTTTGTAAGCTGTTGAAACTGCTATCGGGATTCAATGTCGTTTTTTGGTGTACGGATGGTTACAGGGCCTACAACGACGCTTTGCCTGCAGCAAAACATATCGTTGGCAAGCTTTATACACAGCGTATTGAGCGTGAAAATCTGACGTTACGTAACCGATTGAAACGCCTGAATCGTAAGATGCTGGGATATTCAAAATCTCCCGAAATGCACGACAGGATCATCGGCACTTTCATTGAACGCGAGTATTACTCCTGATTCAGAATCAACTTATTGAATACACACCCCCATTAATGCGACAAAACCCGTTTTAATTCCTATCAATCAAATCGCAGTCGTCAGGCTGCGTACTTGCTCACCCCCTGTCAGACAGGGGGAGAACAATATCAGGTCTTAAAAAAAGTATTTAAACCGGACACGGGCACCGTATCGATCATCATCGCCGCTGCTGTTAAATTTATTATCGCTATCGAGAATGGAATAATATGCTCCGAGATAGATATTGAAGTTCTGCATATTCATCACGTTCGGTATTTGATACGAGGTGTGGAAGGTATGAATGTTGTATGTCCCTTTACCTTTAATCCAGCAATCGTCATCACAAATCACCCTGTAATTATAATCGCTGATTTTATTATGCGCGTAGATATATCCCAGCTCAAAGCGCTGCCATAGAGCATTCACCCCAGTAGTGAAATCCTTCTCGTTGCTGGCGTCCATATAAGCAGTATTCAGGTTCACCACCACACCGTCTTCCGGGTCGCTCTTCAGGCCATTCCAGGTCATGGTCAGGCCGTAGCCGGTGCGATCGGACTGATCGACAAAGCTATCCTGCCCGTTTTTATAGCCATAGGCGTTTTGTACCACATTCGCCTCCATTGCTGCCGCAATAGAGAATTCATCCTTCGCCCATGATACGACAGGACGCAGATACGCAACGTTCTTTTTCTGCTCCATCTTACGACCGTGGTAGCCGTTTTCGGTATACAGCGATGTTCCATCTTCCAGAAGCGTGTTAAGTTCAAAATACCAATTGTCTATCTGTTTACTCAGCAGGAAGTTGCCACCTGCATCAGAGCGACCGCGCCCCTCTTTCATCATGTAGATATAGCCGTGACCGTCGTTGTATAGATCGTTGGCAGTATTACCCGAATGTTCGACGAAGGTATCCTGGTTTAGCGGGAACATATCGTAAGCTTCAAAACGTCCTATTTTAACCTTCCAGTCATTTTCCTGACCAAAGAAGAAAGCGGCATCATCAAGATTTACAGAACCGGTCATATCGGCGAGGGGTTGAACGGAGAATCCGGCAAAATATTCGTTGTCCAGTTTACGTATCCCGTCAAAACCCAGCAGAATACGGCCATTTAAATCCCACCTATCATAAGTCTGATCCCTGCCAATGTCGGCATTGGTCATTGCCAGCAAGCCTCGTTTACTTTCTGCATCCATATTAAACTCAACATCGCCGTAAATTTTCAGGTCACCGTAACCAGATAATTCTAATTCAGGGGGCGTAATATTTTTTTTACTTTCCGTGGCGGGGACCTGATTTTTTATCTGAATTGCATTTTGGGAAGGGGACATAGTGGCGTTTTGTCTGTTCTGCAATTCTTTTACTTGGTTTTCCGCCACAGTCGCCCGCCCTTCGGCTGCCGCAAGGCGTGCTTCAAGCTGCTCCATACGTTGTTCGAGCGTCAGGTTGCCACTTTCAGCAACAGATGAACCAGCGACTAAACACAAACCTATGGCAATTGATAATGCTTTGATTTTCATTTCACATTCCTTGATATGCAAATATTTGTAAGGGATTGAGTGAAAATGTAATGCTGTTTTGTCTCTTTGGGGGAGTAATTTCGAAGGGAATCAAGTGTTTTGAGAAATAGTTCACAAATACATTAAAATCCGAAGGATTGCCAAAGAGTCGCGTTCAGTCTTTGACTGTAGGGAGCAGGGTATAAGCACGCCCAACTGCGTTGTCTTTATCCAGGGTCACTGTCCAGCCACATGTGGCAAACAGCTCCGTCACGGCGTCAATATTCCCGGTAATGCGAACTGCCAGGGGATAGCGTACCCTGCCGTTCCCTTCAAATCCATTATCAATACTGCTGCGCAAAGCAAAAATGCCGTTTACGCCGGCATTCAGCTTCACCGCATAGCGGCCGGTCCACTCGCGATCAGACATCAGGCGGTAAATCCAGCCGGCATCTCTGGCGAGTTCAAAAGCGTAGGTCAGGCGGAACAGGTCATTCTGGTCGCAAAGTTTTCCGTTACAGGAACGCCAGAGGTAATCGAGTTTTTCAGGCAGCCGGGCCTTTGTGCCGAGAGTTCGCCCCTGGTCGAGCAGCCATTCGATATCCGGGGTAACGTTGCGGGGAAAACGGCGTTGCTTCAGGGCTGTGGCCAGCCAGCGGGTCAGGAAGAGGTTTTCCTGAGAGGCGGACTGTACGATGCCGTCCCGTTTAGCCAGCGCCAGGGCAATGAGCCCACACCAGGCCAGGTCCCCGGCTTTATTCAGTTGTGACATGATTCTGCGTCTCCCTTGACGTATAGGAAATTGAAACCTTTTCTGTCCAGGTATGAGGTGGTTGAAATTTAATCATTATTTGATTTGTGTGTCCGTGAGGAATTCGGTGATCCACTGGCTGGTGATGATTTGCGCTCTTTCTGGTTGTATTTCAGGCAGCCAGAGTGCTCAGGGCGGATCTTCCCTGCGTCAGGCCGGGATATACCTCATCAGGCTAATGTCCCGCGCGTGGATTTTCAGCCCCTGCAGATTCAGACCCGCCACAGCCCGGCGGTACACCATCCGGCTACCGCACAGTACGCAGGCAAACGGGTCACGCCGCAGGAACTGCTTACTCATCTGCGCGTAGCAGACCTTCGGCAGCTGCGCCGGGTTATCCATCCCCAGCGCGCTGTAGACCACCGGCAGCTTTTCTCCGAACACACGGTTGGCCAGAAAACCAAAATACCGCACCATCCGGAAGAACTTCTCCGGAATATGCTGTTTCAGCCGCGCCACCATTTCCCGCTGTGTCTGCGTCTCTGTGGCCTGCTCACCGGTGTTGTGGTCGTGGTAGCGGAAGCTCAGCGTGGCACCGCCTGCATAGTGTGCCAGCCGGGAGCCCGCTATCGGCGGCTTTTTCAGGTAACGGCCCAGGTATTTCACTGTGTTTTTGCCGCCGGCCGTCTTTTTTGACATGTACACATGCCAGTAATCGCCACCCGCGATCAGTATCAGGCTGCGCCACTGTGATTCGGTGGTGATATGTGACAGGGACGGCGGCAGGGCCACGCCTTCATACCAGGTGCTCAGCAGCAGCTGGCGAATATTCCACATCCAGCGGGTGCGCATGGCGTCCTTCCTGAAGCTGATTTTCTTCCATTGACCATGCTCATCAATGCCGCCGCAGGTGACAGAGACGTGCACATGGGGATGCCAGTTGAGACGACGACCATAAGTGTGAATGGCGCAGAAAATGCCGATATCCAGCGCCCTTTTGCCAGCGGCGTAAAGCAGGTTATCGACAGCCAGGCGGCAGAGGTCGTTAAGCAGCCAGCGATTGGCTTCAAACAGGGGCCACAGTGTATCGGGGAGAGTGAAGACGAGGTGTATCCAGTCGCAGTCCGGCAGACGGTTAAGCTGAGCGGCAATCCACAGGTCGGTGGCCTTTTTACCACAGGACGGGCAGGCCCGGCTGTGGCAGGCATTGGTGATGTATTTAACATGCCGGCAGCCGGCGTTATCGCAGCCGTATTCCTTCACGCCGCTGATGCGGGTGCCGCAGGCGAGCATTTTGGTGACGGCTTCGACTTCGATATAGCGCAGACCGCCGGCGTCGAGGAAAGAGGTCCAGCACTGGTTGGCCGTGAACAGCTTTTTAAGTGGTCGTGGAGTAAAACCGGACAGCATGGGGGAAATTAAGCGTCAGTCGTCTGCAGGCGGGAAAGAGCTGCGGTGTCACCCCGGCGCTCCAGCATGGATTTGGCGGCCATAACAGGCGGCGGGTCCATGGGTTTGCGCATCTTCATCCAGTCCCATTCACGGTGAGAGAGCTTATCTGCGCCAACGGAGAGCAGAATGGTATCGATACTTTTACGGGTCATCATGGTGGAACGGCTCTGAGGGAAATATGTAGCCAGATCATACATATTCAAATCGGGTTATAGCAACTCAGAGCCCGGCAAATGGCACGGTTTTCAATTTGCAGCCGTCAGGCTGCCCTGTTCTACTAATTTCAATCACCTCTGATTGTGCAAATGTTAGGCTGGAAAAGAATAACATTGCTACTAATATATTTTTATTCATTTATGACTCACTTTTTTCGCAACAGAAAACGAGGCCAAAAGAAATCCTGATGTCAGCAGAGCGATAAAATATACTGGTTTAATTACAGCTGGAATAAGTGAGCCAAGGCTGGCACCTATGAATAATATGCATGTGTATAATGAAACAGCAACACCTCTGTTGGTCTGGTCAGAAAAAAGTGCTACGCAATAAATCATTGCAGGTACTGCAAGTGATACGGCGCACGAAAAAATAAAATGAACAATAACTGCCGGGAAAAACCATGATCCTTCAGCGATGGACATTGCATATTGAACTGGTACGGTTATGGCAATAACCAGTAACATAATGGACAGTAGTTTTGCTGGCTGAATATGCTGGAATATGAATCCTGAGAAAAGGCATGCCATCATTCCCAATGTGGCTGTATTTCTTAGTATATTAATGTCGATATTTGCTAAGGCATCTGTCCTGATATGTGACAGGGTTATATAGTAGAAAGAAACAAAGCTCATCAAAACGAATAGACTTGCAAGATAAATTCTGGAGAGAGAACGATCAGATAGAGTCGATAACAACGTCTTTAGGGCTAAACCGGCATGATTTTTCTTCCCGGGTATTTGTGTTTTTTTTCCTTTATCTGCCCACATAGAAAAGCAGATGGCTCCAACGCAATACATTATGCAGAGAAGCAGCATAGCTTTTTCCAGTGATTCGTTGACCATCAATGAACCGTAGAGTTGTCCCAATGTACCAGCAAGAAGGAACGAGCAGCTTAGGAGCGAAATTAGAAACTTCTTTAACCTCTCTTGGAAATTCTCAGCAACCCAGGCCAACACCACTGGTGGGAAAGAGGAGGCTATAAACCCCTGTATGCATCGTAGGGCAAGGATACTGTGAAAATCACTTTGAAATGCAATCAACGCTGTTACTGCTGCCAGGGCAAAGAGTCCTGAAACAATGATTTTTACTCTACCGAATTTATCTGAAAGAAAGCCCCAGACTAGAAATCCGACAGCATAAAACCCCCCAAATGCTGACGTAAGTAACCCTGTCAGTGAAGATTTAGTTCCCAAAAAATGATTCATGATATCGACTACAGGCAGTAGCAGATACAACTGTGTAACAACGGACAATGCAACCAGCGGGACAAGTAACACCACTAAACTATGCTTCACAACACTTTTTGATGATACAAATTCTACACTAGACATTATACAACCTCTACTTTGCGATACAGCAATACATCGTTTGAAGATAAACTACAATTATTGATTCAAGTGGTCAAGTCTTGATGTTTATCTCCTGAAAAACTAAAATAGATTCAGTAGATAAATGCATTATTGATGAGGACCCCTTACATATGGATCTACAAAAGGTATCTGACTCTTATGAGGAATTTTTATCTAAAATAATCATAGGGATAGGTGAGGTTTCGGAAATTACAGGAATTCCTATTAGGAAACTGCGTTATTGGGAAAGTAAAGGAATCATTAAAACCATTGATGGTGAAGCAGGAACACGTCAGTTCAGCCTTTTTGAAGTTAAAAAAGCATTATTGATTCTTGAGCTGATTGAGGATGGGTACACACTTGACGGCGCAGCTGCGAAGGTAGAAAAGCGACTGTCAAGAATCAAAAATATTATGGATATGTTGAGTATTTCTTAAAACTTTGGCTCTTGACCTGTCGTCCTGGCAGGTCAAGGGGTTTGACGCTCAACGGAACGGTTACACCCGTTAAGGCCTTTTTGTCCGATAAATCAAAACATTGTGGACAGTGCAAAACGCACTCAAAACAGTGTGTTTTTAATCGCTAAATGGCATTTAACGGACATCGTTGTCCATAAATCGACTTTTAAGACAATCTTTCACGCCTAACGTGAGTTTTCGTTCGACTGAGCATCAAACCCCTAAAAGCTTGCGTTACTGTGTCCGTACAGCAAATCAATCTGCCGTTTTCATGCCGTAAGTTTGTCACCAGATTGGCGATCTGGGTGGCCGCAAAGAACCATGAAATGCGCACTTATACAAACTCACCTTTGGTTAGTTTGTCGTACGGTCTGCGACAAAGAAACAAAACGGCAGCAAGGACAGGATGTGCAATTGTATAACCGCGCACGCGCAGCCGCACAATTACCCCTGGTCAGGGCTGCGCCCGACACCCCAAAAAATCAAAAGCGTCTATCAGGTGGAAGGCGTCGCAGGGCTCCCCCCCACCCCTGATAAGATAAGGGTGTTTTGTCTGCCGCGTCGTCAAGGGCAAGCGGAGCGAGTGTAGTTCACCCTTGACGAAATCAGGCAATGAATAGCCGTTTTTGGGGTGAGTTTGGAGATCGGAAATTATTGTACGTTTAGCGCATAATTAACCAACCCAACCCGTAAGGGATTGATTTAGAGCCAGTGGCTATCGCTTTTAAATTATCGCGTATTCCGTATCGCATTTAGGTTATCCGATTAGACAAAATCCACGGAAAACGGCGTATAGCGAGGGGGTACACCCTATTGCGATAGGTAAGCCTGTTCAAAAAACAGGCTTACCGTACAATAATTCTCTATATCCAAACTGACCCCTTTTTGCATAAAAAAGCGTACGCACGGTGCGTGCAAAAACCCGCATGTGCGCCGTCTTTTAACTCGGACCAAAGATATAGTATCAACCTGCTTTAATCCGCATGGTCACGGAGAAAAATATGACCTTATTATTTATGTAGTGCCTACTGAACCAATGAAATCAAGAATGGAAATAATATTTGATGACCTTGCGGCACAAGGCCGATTCTTTGTCATGACAATGGAAGTATTCAAGCAAAGATTCACTAAAACAGACCTTGGTTCCCGTCTTGAAGCCATCGAACTACGCCGAACACGGGATAAAATTGCAGAACAAAAACGGGAACAACAGAAAGCAGGACTAGACAAGATTGATAGAAAGGAACTTGCAGAAAGAGAAAGACAAGCGCTGCTTAAAGGGGTTTGAAGCCCAATGGCGCGGAAACGTACGTTAAGAACTTAACTATATGATTTTAAGTCAATAAATCCGTGGTATTGTTGGGCTGGTTCACGTTGATTTGATTACCGAGTTTATTAACACGGAAAGTCCCTGAAACCGCATGGCTACTGGCATTGGCGGAAAGAGTAAACAAAACCCTCGTTTTCTTTACTCACCTGATCTGCTCAAAAAATACACTTATCGTACGATCTCGTACGGTTGGGCCTCAACCCCCGTTTACCGGTGTCATTCCGCTGTTATGGCCGCGTTTGTCTCATTCCACGCCTGACACTCAGTTCCGGGTAGGCAGTTCGCTCCAAGCTGGACTGTATGCACGAACCCCCCGTTCAGTCCGACCGCTGCGCCTTGTCCGGTAACTATCGTCTTGAGTCCAACCCGGAAAGACACGACAAAGCGCCACTGGCAGCAGCCACTGATAACTGATTTAGAGGAGTTAGTCTTGAAGTTATGTGCCCGTTAAGGCTAAACTGAAAGGACAGATTTGGTGACTGTGCTCCTCCAAGCCAGTTACCGCGGTTCAAAGAGTTGCTGCTCTGGAAACGAAAAAACCGCCTTGCTGGGCGGTTTTTTCGTTTCCAGAGCAAGAGATTACGACGCAACGAAAATGATCTCAAGAAGATCATCTGCGATATTCAACAGATACCTATCTGTTGAGTCATAAAAAAGCCACATAAGTGGCTTTTTTATGGGTGGTACGTCAATTTAAGAGACTGTGTACTACAAAGATCAGACACAGAATGATGGTCAGCACCTGGCTTATAAGTGGTGCTTTAATAAACGCCGTAAGCAGTTCGGCCATACGTTTATTCCTTCATTTTGATAGAAAATAAGGAATACCGGTTCACGTTGACGTAGATTCACCCAGGGGGTAACATTACCTTGTTTAAAAGTAACGACAACGTGAACTTCGGTACATGTTTTCGGGCAGCAGTCGGCGATTCGCACTCGCTGACTGAGGCGAGAAAAAGAATCCTTACGGATTCTTTTTTTTTGCCCTTTCGTCCGTCGCTCGGATTATATCATAACGGGAAATGTGGCGGGCGAATCGCCCTAGCAGCTAGATTTACCATAACATCCCTTGCGTGCACCGCCTGAGAGGCCCTCAGGGCGTTTCTGACGGGAAACCGGTAAAAGGGGTTTGAAGCCCAATGGCGCGGAAACGTACGTTAAGAACTTAACTATATGATTTTAAGTCAATAAATCCGTGGTATTGTTGGGCTGGTTCACGTTGATTTGATTACCGAGTTTATTAACACGGAAAGTCCCTGAAACCGCATGGCTACTGGCATTGGCGGAAAGAGTAAACAAAACCCTCGTTTTCTTTACTCACCTGATCTGCTCAAAAAATACACTTATCGTACGATCTCGTACGGTTGGGCCTCAACCCCCTAATACCGCACCATCCGGAACCGTTTCTCCGGCACATGCCAGGAGAAGCGTTCCATAAACTCATCCCCGCTCAGCGTCAGCGTCTCCTCCTGCTTTGTCCGGTGACTGCGGTAGCGCATGATAATTTCATCCCGCCCGGCGTAGTGCTCCAGCCGGCTCATCGACACCGGGGGCTTCTTAAGGTAAGCCCCGAAGTACATCGCCACGTGCGTGGCGTTGTCCATCACCTTCGACACCTGCACATTCCATTTTCTCCTGTAGTGCCGGTCCAGAAAGCGATTCCAGTCCTGCCTGCTGCGACTTTCTGCAGCCAGGGTTGTCGGTATCTCCAGCCGCCAGAATTCCCGGCGCAGCAGGTCAGTGATACGCCAGCGCCACATCGGCATCACGTTGCGGGCGTAAAACTGCACTTTCTTCCAGGTACTGGTGTCAGTAATCCCGCCGGCCGTTGTGGAAAGGTGAATATGCGGATGCCACTGCTGGTCGCGCCCCCAGGTATGGATGACGCTGAAGCAGCCCGACAGAAAGTCGCCGCGTCGGCCGGTTTCCAGAACAACATCGGCCGCGAGTCGGCTCATTTCGGCGAGCAGCCAGCGGTTATGGTCTATCAGGGGCCAGAACTCACAGGGTAGGGTGAAGGTGATGTGCTGCCATTCACCGTCGGGCACCAGGGCGAGAAGATACTGTATCCAGACTTCGCCGGCTTTTACGCCGCAGTGTGGGCAGGAGCGGCTTTTACAGCGAAAACAGACTTTTTTGAGTGACCACATCCGGGGTCAGGGCATTGCCAGCATGTGTATCCCATGAGCGTGGTGCCGCAGGCCATGATTTTAGTGACGGCCTCAATGACAGCGGGACGAACAGAACCTTCAGGCTGTTTGTGAAACCAGCTAAGCCAGCGTTTGCCTTGCTGAAAGATATCGGCGAAGCGGGGAAGCATAATCATTTCACAGAAGAAGTGGGAGCTGAGGTTATAACAGTCGCCGAAGGCCATGACAAGTCGCAGCCGTCAGGCTGCCTACTTGGTTAAGCTCAGACTACCTCAGTGCAGATCAAAATTTCAGTGCACCGAATAGCCAGTGCACAACTCCAAAATGTAATGCTGCCTACCAGCCTAAAGAGAGCAGTGACAGAGTGGCCGGTTCTGTCGCATTAAGGGATCGTGGGGTAACATGCTATTTTTTAAGATGTTACCTGACCATGCCTTTGATCCAAAATGCCTTCAGGCGGCTGCATTATCCCGTCGATATTATTGCCCAGAGTGTTCGCGGGTACCTGGCTTATGCCCTGAGCCTGCGTAATCTGGAGGAAACGATGACTGAGCGCGGCATTGTCGTTGATCATTCCACGCTCCATCGCTGGGTTATCCGCCTGGTGCCGTTGCTGGATAAGGTCTTTCGCCGACATAAGCGCACAGTCGGTCGGCGATGGCGTATGGATGAAACCTACATCAGAATCAAAGGTCAGTGGAAGTATCTGTACCGCGCAGTGGATACCGACGGCCAGACCATCGACTTTTTGCTTACCGCCAGACGGGATGCGGCAGCAGCGCTGCGCTTCTTCCGCAAAACTATCCGTAACCACGGCGGGCACTGTTGCAAAGATCTGGTGATGGTAACTGATGCCACTGTTTAGTTGACGGAGCAGCACATGAACCCATTCAAAGGTCGACATTTTGAGCGTCATATCATCCAGTGGGCCGTCCGCTGGTACTGCAAATATGGCATCAGTTATCGTGAGCTGCTGGAAATGCTGGCTGAGCGAGGGGGAAATGTCGACCACACCACGATTTATCGCTGGGTTCAGCGTTATGCACCTGAGATGGAAAAGCGGCTGCGCTGGTACTGGCGCCAGCCTTCCGTTTTTGGCTCATGGCATCCAGATGAAACCTACGTGAAGGTCAACGGACGCTGGGCTTATCTGTACCGCGCTGTCGACAGCAGGGCTGCACCATTGACTTTTACCTGTCTTCACGTCGTAACACCAAAGCCGCATATCGCTTTATGGGTAAACTTCTGAATAATACGAAGCGCCTGCAAATTCCACGGTTGATCAACACAGATAAAGCCCCGACGTATGGGCGGGCGCTGGCATCGCTGAAGCGGGAAGGTAAATGTCCGCAGCATGTGTAGCACCGGCAGATAAAGTACCGGAATAATATAATCGAGTGCGATCATGGCAAACTGAAACGGATAATCAACGCCACGCTGGGCTTCAAATCAATGAAGACGGCATATGCCACAATCAAAGGGATTGAAGTTATGCGTGCGCTACGGAAAGGTCAGGCAGAATCATTTTATTTTTGGCATCCCCTGGGCGAGATGCGTCTGGTGAGCAGAGTCTTTGAAAGATAAGACCTTCAAATACTACGAAGGGCTAATTCATCAATAACTTTGCAACAGTGCCAAAAAACAGCATCTTATCTGACGACTTCTAGATGCGACAGAGCCATAATATACGGGAGGGTAAATAATTGCAGTCCTCTCATACATATGGGAAGAACTTATTATTTATTAATTCGTTATTCCTTTTTATTATGAATAGTGGTAAAGGTATTAAAAATGGGAATATTAAACTTTGTGAAAGATGCTGGTGAAAAAGTTCTGGATGCCATATCTGGTGGTAATAAGGAAGATAAGGCCGAAAAACTGAAAGACCATATTAACAACCTTAATCTGCCAGGAACAGACAAAGTCAATATTATCGTAGAAGATAACGGCAGCGCTGTGGTGATCGGGGATGTCGACACTCAGGAAGATAAGGAAAAAATTCTGGTAGCCGTAGGTAACGTGGCTGGCGTGGAGCAGGTCACTGACAGTGTGGCTGTGATACAAAGTGGCGCTGAAAGTCGATATTACACGGTGAAACCAGGTGACACGCTGAGTGCTATTGCGAAATCGATGTATGGCTCTGCCAGTGATTATCAACGTATTTTTGAAGCAAATAAACCAATGCTGATGGATCCTGATAAAATCTATCCAGGGCAGGTGCTGATTATCCCAGACACCAGGCAGTGACTCCGGTATGCCAATATTATTTGAGGAAGAGTCTCAGTAAGAGGGTATTCGGATAATATGAGCCTGTACAAAAAATTATGTACAGGCTCGGACCGTTTTATTATCGAGTTCGATGACTGCCTGGACGATCACTTCTGAGAAAGGTATTTACACAGAATGTGTATACTGGGTCACAGGCTCAGTTCTGGTTTTTTTCACCGACTTCGTCGGCCTTCTCATTTGCCGTGGTAGCCATATCAGATGCTTTTGCTGCTGCCGAATCTTTCATTTCAGTGGCTTTTTCACCGACAGCACCAGCCTTCTCCTTTGCCGTGGCAGCCATATCAGATGCTTTTGCTGCTACCGTATCTTTCATTTCAGTGGCTTTCGTACCGGCGGCATCGGCCTTTTCTTTTACAGTTGAAGCCATATCGGATGCTTTCGCTGCTGTCGTATCTTTCATCTCAGTGGCTTTCTCACCGGCTGCATCGGTCTTTTCTTTTACAGTTGAAGCCATATCAGATGCTTTCGCTGCTGCCGCATCTTTCATTTCAGTGGCTTTTTCACCGACAGCACCAGCCTTCTCCTTTGCCGTGGCAGCCATATCTAACGCTTTTTCAGCCGCCGCATCTTTCATTTCAGTGGCCTTCTCACCAATGGCGTCGGCCTTCTCTTTTACTGTTGAAGCCATATCAGTAACGTCACCTTTAGCTTCCTTTGCGGAGTCAGTCACTGCCTCTTTTGTCGAGTCATCACACCCTGCAAGAAATAAAAATGCCGGCAAAAATACGGAAGCCAGTTTCAGCTTACTCATGATAATACCCTTAGTTTATTAGTTGAAAATTATATCCCAGACCATTGTGCTGCATCCGGACAAAAGTAAAGTCCATGCAGATGCAGTTACCAGGTTTACTGTATTTTAAGTACACTTCCATCCATTGTAATGAACGTCAGCCTGCCGTCCCAGAACTCAGCAATATAGACATCATCAGCCTTAATCCCGGCTTTCTGTATGCTCGCTGAAAGCCAGGTTTCATCCCTTTCAATCCTCTCCAGCTCTCTGGGCCTTACGCCACCGTCTTTCATGACAATAACAGAAGGCATACTGCCCCCTTCACATACAGCAGTAACCTGGCCATCCGGCTCAATTTGCGCGTAGATAATCTCCTGAAAAGAATGTATCCCCTGGGAATGGAGTTGCGAGGAAATGGCCAGGATGTCAATCTTATTCTTTTTATCTGCGATGATATCGGTCAGGAAGCGTCCGTCTTTGATAATGGGAATAGAGTCACCGATGGCAACGCTACGGAAGAAACTGACTCGCCTGGCCAGAGCATTAAGAATGGATATCAGCGACACTCCCATAAGCAGGACAATAACATACTGATAAAAAGGGATGGCATCGCTGTAGATAACGCCACCAATAATTCCACCGATGACAAAGTTACCGATAAGGTCAACAGGCGTCATCTGCGACAACTGCGTTTTCCCCGACAGGTTAAGGTGAGTAATGACAATAACGAATCCCGTAAGAAATTTGAGTATGACCCAGCCGTAATATTCCATGTATACCTTCTGCCTGCATTGTACTGTAATGGACATGATTTTTGATGTAACGCGAAGAGGCCTGTTGCGCAGTCAGCAGAAAATTAGAGCTACACTATCTGCTGCCACCACGGATAACATCAATTATTTATCGTCTGATATCTGTTTTTTTTCTTTCAGAAGGTCACGTATCTCCGTAAGTAGGACCTCTTCACTTGATGGCTGAGGGGCTGGAGCTGACTCTTCATGGTTCTGGTGGAGTTTATTAATAATTTTAACCATCACAAAGATTGCAAACGAGACGATAAGAAAGTCTGAAACATTTTGCAGGAACAGTCCATAATGCATCACGATGGCCGGCGTTTCACCGCTGGCAGCCCGGATAGTATAAGCGAATTGCCGGAAGTCCACTCCGCCAATCAGGACCCCGAGAGGGGGCATGATAATATCTGCGACGAGAGAGGAAACGATTTTTCCAAAAGCCCCGCCGATGATGACCCCCACAGCGAGGTCAATAACATTACCACGCATTGCAAATTTTTTGAATTCCTGCAGAAAACTCACCATTTTCTCCTTAAGTTATCTGGCATAAAAATAGGGCATTAACCTGGCCCTGGCGTAAAATATATCGTTAGTAGATAATGAGCGACATTTCCAAATAAATTACTCATCGGCCTCTGCGTGCAGTGAATGTTTAGTCCTCGTCCGCAGACGCTGTTCTTTGTCAAAATCATCACCACAGTCAGCAGAGCAGAAAGCGGTCCCCGGTATAACAGGCATATCCCGGCACCATATACACATGCCGTCAGGGCTGCTTAACCGGAATCTCCTGCGGGAAAGCGCAGCAGTTAATATTTCATGCTCCCTGATTTGGGCTAAATCGATTTCGTCCATAACGATGCTCTGAAGTATATGTCTCAGTGAATGTACTGAGACCGCCCTGCTTAGCCCGCGCCAGGGCGACGAGGCTATACAAGGACAGACCTCAGGTTTTATTCAGTTGAAACAGGGTTCTGCCTCCCCCGATATCCGATGCCGTATTCGGGACAAAACATTCAGGAATGGCGTTTTCTGCCGCCTCTGGCGGGACAATCCCCGAAGAGGCGGCAGGGCTTACGCGTTCCGGTCAATGCGGTCTTTGACATCAGAAACAGTGTCGCTGACGGCCTCGCCTGCTGCGGCAGCTTTTTCTTCCGCTGCGTCTACTGCGTCCCGTGCGGCCCCCGCAACATCCTCTGCTTTGTCGGTTGCTGTAGCCCTGGCATCAGCGGCTTTGTTTTCAGCAGAGCTGGCGATATCTTTTGCCGTATCAGACGCCGTTTCTGCTTTACCAGCGACAGCATCTTTTACACCGGTAACAGCGTTATCCGTGTTTTTTTTGATTTTATCGGCAGTGGCATTGATTTCATCTGCAACATCATCCACGAACTTTTTTCCTTTGTTCTTCAGGTCATCCAGAAAACTCATACTGTATCTCCTTGCTGTAAAGTAAAAAATGGCAGCTGACGGTATCAGCTGTCGAAGAGGTGCGTGATATTCATAAAGTTATGAGCTATCAATTTCAGGCCACCCTGAGTGCTATTTTCCCGGAACCGGAGCCCGCTGCACAGACGGTCTAATTGATACGCTTACGCAAGTGCGACAACTTAAAAGCGATATCCGCTGACGCAAAATCAATCCGTTACGCATCGCGCTTGGTTAAATAACGTACTTAACGTACAAAAAATTCCGATCTCCAAACTAACCCCCCCCCCTTCATCGTCAATTGAGACGGTATTCCATCTCATGGGTATCTACTGGGTCTTCATTGCTGATCATCGTAAATACGTAATCGAGACAGTGATGCAGCCCCCAGATATCCACATAGTCATAGGTTCCCCGGAGTGCCTGTTTTTGAGCATCCTTCTCTCTCAACTGGGCATATGCATACCATTCACGAGCACTTCCAAAGCGGTGATGCCAATCATGACAAACCAACGATCCCTGGACGATCAGCATTCTGCATGGCAAATGGAAGAACAGATGTGCAAGGCCCCATCTTATCCAGCGACCGCTGTTTCCCAGAGAGAAATCTGCCGGGCATCGGGAACCACAGAAACGTGCCTGGCAATTTTTCACATGGCTATCACGCACGGTTTCATCCGATCTCCGCAACAACCATACATGCTCGGTTAACAGGTGCAGCAATGAGGCCATCTGGTACACGACGACAAAAGGCACGAGAATGACGAGGGTGAAGAACAGTGCCCCATATTTCACCGCGACGCCAACCAGGAACGCCGTCCACACCAGCGACATGATGCGGCGGTAAAAAGCCACATCGGCGTAGTTGGACAGGATCCGCCCCCACAAGTATGACAGATGGAAAGATGGATTGAGCAGCGTCAGGAGGAGATTTCTGTATAGCGCTCTCTTGCTTTTTCCCGGAGTGAAGCCGAGCTTGTAGATAGCGGCCAGATCCTTGTCCTGAAATGTAGAGAAGTCCTTGCCATGGTGTTCGTAGACATGGAACCTGCGATACGGTCCATACGGCTGCACGATGAATATCGTTGACAGGATTTCACACAGAATTTTATTTACAAGCTTGCTCCTGAATAAATGTCCGTGGACGCCGTGATGAATAATTGTTGCGACCACGTATCGTGCGCCTGAGGCGGAAAATATCACACCGACGGAATACAGCGCGATCGCAACGGCAATATTACGACTGCCACGAAACGAAAACGCTGTCAGAAAAACACCTATGGCAACCCAGGCTAGCGACCACAAAACCATTTCCACAGAGGTTGAGCGCCAGAGTTGATCCCGATTGAGAATTTCCTTGCCCGTCAACCACGTCCATACCCCTTGAAGCGGCAGTCTTTCGTAAGATTTTCTTATTTCTGTAGATTCATCATATCCCTTTATTAATGTCTCCATGGCACCTCCCTTTGATTTCTTCAGTTACAACACATAAACGAGTACGTAGAACACCAGCAAACTCGTGAGTACCGAGGCCACCATCTGCCGGATAAATATGGCGCTCACCACAGCGTAGATTGCTCCCAGAAAATACGGATTCCCCGGGAACGCCCTTACGATGCCGTTCTCCATAAGAATGATCGGGCCGCAAATGGCGGTGAGCAGACATGGCGCGGAATACCGTAATGCATCGTGGAATACCTGCGGCATCTTCAGCGGCGTGTTCGGGTCGAGAAAAACGTAGCGATTGACAAAGACAACCGCAGCCAGCGTCAACAAGAGAGCCCAGGTCATAGCCGCTCCTTCGCGATACGGGATACAAAGACAGAAATCATCATGCTCGCGCAGCCCGCGATCACAATCGCTCCTTCGATATCCAGATACGTGAGCAGCATGGAAAGCAGGAGCGATGAGATGACGCCAACGAGCGTGCTGATGTTCTTGATCATTGGCACGACAATCGTGATGAAGGTCGCGATGATGGAGAAATCCAGGTGGTATTTATCGAGGTTCGGGATGGACGTCGCCATCGCGATACCCATCAGGCTGAAAACAACCCATCCGATATAGAACGTAATCCCTGCGCCCAGCAAATAACTGAACGTCAGATCACGCTTCCGCTCCTCCTTGCTGCTCAACGCGAACAGTTCGTCGGTCAGCAAAAATCCGATCGGCAACCGGAATCGTAGATGCAGCGTTGAAACGAATTTCCGAAGATTCAATCCGTAAATCAGGTGCTGCGAGGTGATGAAGAACACCGAAATGATGACCGTGAGTGCATTTGCTCCCGACATTATCAGTCCCAGGGTGACCAGCTGAGCGGCACCCGCAAAGAAGATCGCGGACATGCCGACGCTCTGCCAAAAATCGAGCCCGGATTGAACTGCCATCGAGCCCGCGAGTATTCCCCATGGAATCACTGACACGCAAAGCGGCAGCATCTCTATGACACCGCTAAAGAACTCCCGTCGCCGTGAATGCTGATGCCTTGATGAATGTTCATCAGGTATTGTTTTTTCCATTATTGGCTTGTCATTCTGAAAGATAGAAGTTGACTGAGGCTAACAACGTGGAAGGCCGGCGTATTGGATGAATTTGCTCATCACATCGGCGGTCATGCTTGGACTTCTGGCGCAAGTGGTGGCCGGCTACATGGCCACAGATTTCATCGCTAGCAGACACGCGCTCGGATGTTCCCGGCGCGATGGCACCCAGGTGGCTTGCTGCCACGCACAGAGGCGGTAGTGAGTTCCGAAGCTACCGGGGCGGTTCTTCGAGAACCGGATTTTGCGGGCCGGTATGCTCGCGCCCGGCCGGAAGCTTATGAGATGCTTCGGACAAACTCGCCCGGCGTGATGCCTACCGCTCCTTTGAAGTGACGGCTGAGATGGCTCTGATCCGTAAAGCCGCATAGCGTGGACACGGTTGCAATGGGGTACCCTTTTAGCAGCAACTCTTTTGCCTTACGGACTCGGGCCTGAACCAGGTACGCATGAGGCGGTATACCGACCGCCGTTTTGAACTGTCGCAGGAAATGCCAAGGGCTCAGCCCGGCGATTTCAGCAAGCTCCAGCAGGGACAAATCCCTTTCAGGACAACTGTCGATGATTTCCTTGATCATCATGATGCGCTGCTCTGCGGGCGGCAGTTCACGAGGAGATAGCCGTGTTTTGCCGTGGCGCATCATCAGCCAGGTTAGTGATGACATCAACAACGTCTCCTTGAATAGCGTATTTCCCGGCTGCGCAAGCAACGTAAAGGTCATCATAAGCTGTTGTGCTAGTCCCGGGTCGTGCAGCACCGCGTCGGGAAACCACGGCACACTTCCCTCCGACTGGCGGATGTCCCTAGAAATGGACTTGAACAAATCGGGATGAGGATAAATGGCCCTGTAAGCCCAGCCGTTTTCCAGTTGGGAGCAACCGGTATGCACGTCATCGGCATTGACAAGAATGATGTCCCCTCTGGGTGCCACATGTTCCCCTCCGGAGCGATAGAACCGCTGGGCTCCTTCCTCGATCACGCCTATGCAATAGGTCTCATGAACGTGCCGCGGAAAGCGCTGGCGAACGTAACGGGCCTGAAGCATCTCCAGACCACCCAGTTCGCTAAGGTGACGATACCTAGCTTTCTCCTCGGTCCGTTTTTTTCCTGCCATCCGGCGATCTCCTTTTTTGTACAAAATTGCTGATCCTAGCTCCAGAAAAATGCGCCATGTGGTAGCGATTCAGATGCACTCAACAAAGTTGCGTTGCGGCATGCATGCACACCAGTTGACCTTGAGTACGCGAGCACACCCGTGCCAGTCTTTACTGATGAGGTGTGCCGACCTGGGGCAACGGAAGCTTGCGTGCATCCTTCAACAACAGCAGTAGCTGCTGCTCCCGTACGGACGATGTCTCAAAGCCGAAGCACTGGTAGAAGCGTGCGGCTTCATCATCGATCGGATGCGTCAGCATGGCCCGCACGCCAGCTTGCTCGGAGATGATGACCGTGCGCCGGATTGCTTCCTACAGAAGCCCCACGCCAATACCGCGCCATGCATATGCTGGTCGACAGCCAACCGCGCCAGAATGACAACGGGCACGGGATACGCCCCCATTCCCTTTCGCACACGGTCAGGCGCTTCCAGGGTATCGATCTGGCCCACAGTCAGGCTGAAATACCCAACGACCCGCTGTTCGTCAGCCACGACATAGGTTTTGGCTGGGCCGCAGGACTGTGACTGCCGGGCATGCCGCACCAGCCAGTCGTAAAAACTGGCTTTGCCGCAATCGAATTCTTCGAGCACATGACCTGCAGCCAGCACTGACGGCACCGTCAATGCCATCAGCTACTCCACGGTGCAAAGCGCGAGAACAGATCCTTCAGTTCTGCATTGTCCTGCGCCGGTAGATCCAGTAGCTCCAGAAACGCATGCGACTGGCTGTGCTTATCCGACTTTATTCATGTGAGGCATCAGCCAACAGCCCGTTACTCCTTGCCCGGAACAATCAGGACATCAAGCCGCTCAGCTAGGTCGAGCACGTCGTCGTAAGTGGTCGGATCGTTAACCAGGCTGAGCGACTCACCAGTCTGGCAAAGCGATTCCGGGGAAATCCGATCACCAAACAATATCATCGCCCGTGCGGTGTCATCCTGCCTTGAAACCCATGACATCCCCAGCGCCGTCGGGCATTCCTGATAAATCTTTTCGGCCCATTTGCGGGTCGTTGGGTACTGATCCTTCTCCGTATCGATTAACGCGTTACGAGTAATACCCAACTTACGCAACGGCACGGTGGCAAGATCCACCAGTTCCAGATCCTGGGTAACCTCAAGCGTGGAGTGTACCTGCCCTTCCAGCTTACTTTTATCGTAGGTTTTAACCCCAGGTGTAAACGGGACATCGTGGAAGACCGTCTCCATCATGGCGCAGTCTTTGGTCACACCCGCGTAAATAGTCGGAATGGGCTCACCTTCCGCATTCTGAATAGGACTGAAGCGCGCGTTGCCGAGCCGGCCAGGATTAAACTGCTCGGCTGCGTACCGCTCAGGGTGAACACGGTGCAACACGGTCCCTTTCTTCAGTGAGTACGGGGTGGTCTTCAGGGAGCCTGCGGGCGGCAGTGGCGTGGTCCCGGCCTCACGCTGCTCCGCCGGCTCCGCTGCCGCTTTATCCCTGGCAAGAGGCTTAGCCATGCTCTACCCCCTGAACTTCATCCCTGGCGGCGGCAATCACCCGCTCGGGCTGTGTAGCCAGCAGGTCCTGCGGCCGTCTCCCGCCCAGAAAGCTGTTGGCCGACAAGAACCAGAACGCCATCCCCCAACCATCCTTATGACCTTCAAACACCTCGATCACCTGCGCCAGTGCTTTCAGTGGCCGGAAGCCCTCATCCTTGTCCAGACCATAGGCCGGGAAATAATCAACACCATTATGGCGGATAGCGAAGATGCGTCCGGCCTTCTTCCATTTATTCGGCTGCGCGCTCGGATTGGCAGTGCTTAACTGTGCCAGTTGGGTCAGTTGGGCCGCCGTCAGCCAGTCGCCACTCTCCAGAACGGCCTTGCGCGCTTTAATCAGCATCGCTGCTTCTTTGAGAATGCGCGGTGGTGCAGGTGTCGACGGCACAAACACCTCCGCCAGGCGCTCCAGCGTTGCACGGCTTTGATGTTGCTGTTGAAACAGTCCAAACATGGAATACGCCATGTTTGACAGGTTTTCCATCAGAACCTTGGTACCGCTGTGGTTCTGATGTTCAAACGAGAAAACCAGTACGTGCTTGGCATGGGATTTACCGAGGCGGACCGTCACTTCTTTCGGGGTTCCAATCAGAGTGGAAACCCCAGGGTGCTCTTTGTGGACACTCATGGATGCTCTCCCGTGTGGGTTATGAACACGATATAATAATAGCATATCCGAAATAACCTTCCAAAGGATTACTACCGACTCTGTCGCATTAAGAAGTTGTCAGATAACATATTGTTTTTTTGCGATGTTACCTGACTATGCAGCTGATCCGACAAGCCTTCAAACGCCTGCACTATCCTGTTGATATTATTGCTCAGTGTGTTCGCTGGTATCAGGCATACTCACTCAGCCTGCGAAATCTGGAGGAGATAATGGCAGAGCGTGGGATTATCGTTGATCATTCCACACTTCACCGTTGGGTCATTCGCCCGGTACCGCTTCTGGATAAGGCCTTTCGTCGGCATAAACGTACCACAGGACGGCGCTGGCGAATGGACGAAACCTACATCAAAATCAAAGGCCAGTGGAAATATCTGTACCGGGCAGTCGATACGGCAGGCCAGACTATCGACTTCCTGCTGACAGCGAAACGGGACGCCGCTGCCGCCTTACGCTTCTTTCGCAAGGCAATTCGCCATCACGGCGAACCGGTAGTAGTCACTGTCGATAAAAGTGGCGCTAACACCGCAGCGCTGGTCAGGCTCAACGCCGACAAACCTGATGAGGAAACGATTAGCATCAGGCAAAGCAAGTATCTGAACAACCTGGTCGAGCAGGATCACCGAAATATCAAATGTCGAATACGCCTGATGCTGGGATTCAAATCGTTTCGGCGGGCACAGACGATTCTGGCCGGCATTGAGTTAATTCATATGATACGAAAAGGGCAATATCAACATCCGGCAGGTGACGTGATCTCACCTGCGGAACAGTTCTCTTTGCTGGCAGCCTAAACAACCGACAGCGCAACTTTTGCTGGCTCCACATCACTAATGCGACAGAGCTGTTGTGTGCCAGGAACGGGCGTTGCTGTCAGTTCAGTATATTAATCAATATAGGGATTATTGGTTGTTACCGACCCAAACCAATACCACGCCTTCAACATCATTTTTCCCCTTTGTCCAAAATGCGTTCACCTTGCCACAGTCTGGCTACGTACGACTCATCATTATGCAGCGAATTGGGGGAGGATGGAGGGGGAGGAGACTCTCCTGTCATGGCTTTTACTTCTCGATAAACAACAACGCGAGAACATTTTCGAGCATGGTGAGAACGACCTGCGGATCGGGCTTATCGAGCGCCCCTAACGCCAAGCCGCGCTCGAGCGTAACGATAAAGCTGGCAAATGTGGCGGGCGTCATGTGATAAGGCAACTCCCCAACTTTCTGTGCCAGACGAGCTTCTTCTTCCAGCCACTGCACGAACGCGGCACGTTCATCCCGCAACTGGTTGGATAATTCCCCTTCCCCGGTCTGAAACGCCAGAGCGGAAAAAGTCATCATGCAGCCCAAAGGTTTGTCGTTACAGCTAAACAGGATGAAAGCGGCCGTCAAAAAGGCAGTGATGCGCTGTTGAAAGCTTAACCCTTTATTCTCGAGGGTTTGCTGAAGCCCTTGCAGCCACGTCTGCCGATAGTAGGCCAGGGCTGCAGCGTACATCCCTTCTTTGTTGCCAAAAGCCAGGTACAAAGAAGCGGGTTTCATGCCTGTCGCTTGTGTCAAATCGGAAATGGAGGTTGACGCATAGCCTTTTGAAGCAAAGACCTGGAACAAAGCCCCGACCAATGCCTCTTCCGACATGAGCTTGGGCCGCCCAGTTTTCTTACTTTTTATCATGATGTTACCTTACATTTTAATAGTTTCGCATAACGTATTTTACCTTATTTTTGAGCAATCGCTAAAAAAATATTTGCACCCACAATCCAGCCAGGCTATATATTTTAGCGACCACTAAAAAACGTCCTCTAAGGAGAACATCATGAAATAGATCATCATTGCTTCAATCCTGGCATTCAGCGCAGTCCCTGCTTTTGCACAAAACACGACAGAAATTACGCAGTCGCACCAATGTGAACTGTTGCGCATCGGGAGTATCACCGCCTCTATCGGCACCATTGATGAGTTAACGCATCAACTTGCGGCAAAAGCTCAGAATGCCAGGGCTGATTATTTTCGGATCAACCATCTGAATACCAATCAACTCGGTTATGCCACGGCAACGCTTTATAACAATGCCGATGCCAAAGCGTAATTAGAAACAACTCTCTTGTTGATATTAAAAATATGTAGCCACACATGCTGCAGCAATTTCAACCAGGAAATACATTATGAAAAAGTCACTGAAAATTGCACTTATCGCCTCTCACCTCGCACTATTTGGTATTGGTTTCGGCGCAGGAATATATATCTTACCAGTCCTGACCGCGGAAAAAAATTCCACCACGGAAGAGATCCAAACCGTTAAAGACAATGCACGCTATAACGGTGTCTTTGATAAAAACCAGAAAGGCAGCAATGCTGTGCACTGGGCAGAAGGCAAGCTGTATGTGAATGATAAAGAGATAGCCTTTGAAGGCAGCGTCGCGCCCGGACCGGATTACAAGATCTACTTGACCAAAAACCAGGCCAATGATCGTGAATCCTTCATGAAAATCAAAGAAGACTCACTTTATATTGGCGACCTTAAAAACTTCGGTAATTTCAAAAAGAGCCTTCCGAATGGTGTCAATATTGACGAATACACCACCGTACAAATCTGGTGTGAGAAATTTGAACAGTTTATTTCTTCGGCTTCGTTCAAATAAACAAGTTCATAGCGGAATCACTTATCCTGGCTCTGTCGCATTAGTGATGTGGAGCCAGCAAAAGTTGCGCTGTCGGTTGTTTAGGCTGCCAGCAAAGAGAACTGTTCCGCAGGTGAGATCACGTCACCTGCCGGATGTTGATATTGCCCTTTTCGTATCATATGAATTAACTCAATGCCGGCCAGAATCGTCTGTGCCCGCCGAAACGATTTGAATCCCAGCATCAGGCGTATTCGACATTTGATATTTCGGTGATCCTGCTCGACCAGGTTGTTCATTAATAGGAATTAAAACCTGAAACTGAACAACAAACAACCACCATTTTTGACTCCCGGCCAGCGCTGACGGAGGTCTGGTGATTGTTTGCTTCAATCGGTAATCGCTCATTTATCGGTGATATCGATTAACTGACCGTCTTTTAAACTTTCCCTGCGCTGCGGACGGATCTTCCCTGCATCCGCGCCTAACCGCACATTTTCATCTGCGCCAGCTGCTCATGCCGTGCCACCAGTTCCGCAAGCCGCAGCCCCCGTTTCAGCCCGCTGAAACACATTATCTTCCCGCACAAAATGCACGCCAGTGGGTCCACTTTCAGCAGCCGCTGGTACAGCCCCCGCCATGTCACCTTCCGCGCCGTTTTACGCTGCGTCTCTGTTAACAGATACACGACTTCCAGCACGGCCCGCTTTGACGGACTCAGAAAACCGTAATACCGCACCATCCGGAACCGCTTCTCCGGCACGTGCCAGGAGAAGCGTTCCATAAACTCATCCCCGCTCAGCGTCAGCATCTCCTCCTGCTTTGTCCGGTGACTGCGGTAGCGCATGATAATTTCATCCCGCCCGGCGTAGTGCTCCAGCCGGCTCATCGACACCGGGGGCTTCTTAAGGTAAGCCCCGAAGTACATCGCCACGTGCGTGGCGTTGTCCATCACCTTCGACACCCGCACATTCAATTTTCTCCTGTTCGCCGCAGGCCATAACAAGTCGCAGCCGTCAGGCTGCCTACTTGATGAGGCAGACAAGGAATTTATCGGAAAAAGCAGAGGCGATCACAATCGTCTGGGAATTGCCCTGCAAATAGGGTGCGTGCGTTTTCTGGGCACCTTTCTCACCGATATGAATCATATGGCTCTGTCGCATTAACGGAGGTAAGTCAGTAAAGCCTCGTGTTGCCACTTATTCAGGCAGCCAACAGATAAAATTGTTCTGCCGGTGACAATCCATCACCTTGCAGATGCTGTCCTTTGCGTATCATGTGGATTAACTCAATACCTGCCAGTATCGTCTGTGACCGGCGAAATGATTTGAATCCCAGCATCTGACGTATCCTGCGTTTGATATTTCGATGATCCTGCTCAATCAGGTTATTCAGATACTTGCATTGCCTGATGGTAATGGCTTCTTCCTCAGGGTTGTCGGCATTGAGCGTGGCCAGAGCCGCAGTATTCGCGCCGCTTTTATCTATCGTGACCACTTCAGGCTCGCCGTGGTTACGGATAGTTTTGCGGAAGAAGCGCAGCGCTGCTGCCGCATCCCGTCTGGCGGTAAGCAAAAAGTCGATGGTCTGGCCGTCGGTATCCACTGCGCGGTACAGATACTTCCACTGACCTTTGATTCTGATGTAGGTTTCATCCATACGCCATCGCCGACCGACTGTGCGCTTATGTCGGCGAAAGACCTTATCCAGCAACGGCACCAGGCGGATAACCCAGCGATGGAGCGTGGAATGATCAACGACAATGCCGCGCTCAGTCATCGTTTCCTCCAGATTACGCAGGCTCAGGGCATAAGCCAGGTACCCGCGAACACTCTGGGCAATAATATCGACGGGATAATGCAGCCGCCTGAAGGCATTTTGGATCAAAGGCATGGTCAGGTAACATCTTAAAAAATAGCATGTTACCCCACGATCCCTTAATGCGACAGAACCACGTTTTGTACGGTTGGCCCTCAAACCCCGTTATTGGGTAAGCTATAAGTTTTGCAAGGAAAAAGGATTAAAAATGGCTGTTACATGCCCAAAATGTGGTTCAGACAAAACACAGAAAAGAAACATTGGTACAAAGGTAGCAGGTGGAGCTGGTGCAGCCGCTGGAGGAATTGGCGCAATCGCCGGTGGGAGTGAAGGAGCCACCGTAGGAGCTGCAATTGGTTCAGCAATATTCCCAGGTATCGGGACTGTTGCCGGGGGGGTTATCGGTTTTCTTGGCGGTCTGGCAGCAGGTGCGGCTGTGGGTGCTGCTGCAGGAAAAGCAGTAGATGAATACATCTTAGATAAGTACAAATGTAATGCCTGTGAAAATACCTTCAGTGATGACTGATTTACCATAACATCCCTTGCCCGCACCGCCCCTGCCGGGTTCGCCGCGACAGGGGCGGAAGTCAGGTATAAAGGGCAACAAACCACCCGATAAACCGCCCCTGTCACGGCTGATATAATTTAAACACATGCATATTCATGCAGCCAGACGCATCAGCATTACTTACGTCACAAAACAGAGCTGTAACCGCCATTTCTGGTGGTTTTCTGTGTGAAAAACACCTAATCGCCATACTCCCTCTCTCCGAGCGTTTTTATCCGCTGCGGAACACTTCTGATCACCTCTTCGTGCCGTATAGGGGTTGTAAGCAGGAACCCGCCAAAATTTTGTGGCGTCAAAAATTTAATTGGCCCAGACAGCAATAGGGGATTCTTCGCCGGAAATCTGGATTTTTCTACGACCTGTAACGCCGAGCGTTAACCCCAGTTACTGGCTGACCCGTTTCGCGATAATTGAAAAAATCAGAGGCTCGACCTCAGTCGGCTTCCCGCCGTTAAAGTTGGGATTGTGGACCTGTTGATACGGAAACTGGCTTTTATCAGCAGCCCAGGTGGAAGTGTCGGTCGAGTCCGTCAAGGTGGTGTAAATTCAGATCCGGCCTTCCGGTCCGGTAATATGTCTGTTAAGCGCTGAGTGGCAGCGCCTCGATTACTTCAGTTTCAGCGGCCTGGTCTATCTCCGTCATAGTATGTTGTGGCAGATAACGGTTCTGCAGCAGCCATTCCGTTCTGTTCCGTCAGCACGGCCCCCAGAAGTCGGGTTATGCTCTCTTCATTGGGGAAGATGCCCACTACGTCAGCACGCCGCTTCACCTCTTTGTTCAGGCGTTCCAGTGTGTTGGTGGAGTGGATCTTCACCCGATGCGCTTTAGGGAAGCTGAAGTATGCCAGCACATCTGCTTCGGCCTCGTCCATTGATAGGAATTAAAACCTGAAACTGAACAACAAACAACCACCATTTTTGACTCCCGGCCAGCGCTGACGGAGGTCTGGTGATTGTTTGCTTCAATCAGTAATTGCTCATTTATCGGTGATATCGATTAACTGACCGTCTTTTAAACTTTCCCTGCGCTGCGGACGGATCTTCCCTGCATCCGCGCCTAACCGCACATTTTCATCTGCGCCAGCTGCTCATGCCGTGCCACCAGTTCCGCAAGCCGCAGCCCCCGTTTCAGCCCGCTGAAACACATTATCTTCCCGCACAAAATGCACGCCAGTGGGTCCACTTTCAGCAGCCGCTGGTACAGCCCCCGCCATGTCACCATCCGCGCCGTTTTACGCTGCGTCTCTGTTAACAGATACACGACTTCCAGCACGGCCCGCTTTGACGGGCTCAGAAAACCGTAATACCGCACCATCCGGAACCGTTTCTCCGGCACATGCCAGGAAAAGCGTTCCATAAACTCATCCCCGCTCAGCGTCAGCGTCTCCTCCTGCTTTGTCCGGTGACTGCGGTAGCGCATGATAATTTCATCCCGCCCGGCGTAGTGCTCCAGCCGGCTCATCGACACCGGGGGCTTCTTAAGGTAAGCCCCGAAGTACATCGCCACGTGCGTGGCGTTGTCCATCACCTTCGACACCCGCACATTCCATTTTCTCCTGTAGTGCCGGTCCAGAAAGCGATTCCAGTCCTGCCTGCTGCGACTTTCTGCAGCCAGGGTTGCCGGTATCTCCAGCCGCCAGAATTCCCGGCGCAGCAGGTCAGTGATACGCCAGCGCCACATCGGCATCACGTTGCGGGCGTAAAACTGCACTTTCTTCCAGGTACTGGCGTCAGTAATCCCGCCGGCCGTTGTGGAAAGGTGAATATGCGGATGCCACTGCTGGTCGCGCCCCCAGGTATGGATGACGCTGAAGCAGTCCGGTAGAAAGTCGCCCCGCCGGCCGGTTTCCAGAACAACATCAGCCGCGAGGCGGCTCATTTCGGCGAGCAGCCAGCGGTTATGGTCTATCAGGGGCCAGAACTCACAGGGGAGGGTGAAGGTGATGTGCTGCCATTCACCGTCGGGCACCAGGGCGAGAAGATACTGTATCCAGACTTCGCCGGCTTTTACGCCGCAGTGTGGCAGGAGCGGCTTTTACAGCGAAAACAGACTTTTTTGAGTGACCACATCCGGGGTCAGGGCATTGCCAGCATGTGTATCCCATGAGCGTGGTGCCGCAGGCCATGATTTTAGTGACGGCCTCAATGACGGCGGGACGAACAGAGCCTTCAGGCTGTTTGTGATACCAGCTAAGCCAGCAGTTGCCCTGCTGAAAGATATCGGCGAAGCGGGGAAGCATAATCATTTCACAGAAGAAGTGTGAGCCCGGGTTATAACAGTCGCCGAAGGCCATGACAAGTCGCAGCCGTCAGGCTGCCTACTTGGGCAGGGCCGAACATACGGCATGAAGGCCCGGCTGCCGGAGAAGCTGGATTATCTCTGGCGCTCCTGCCATGGCGATATTGCCGAACAGAGTGACCTGTTCCGCCTGACGTATGCCTTCGAGCTCGCCAAAGATGCTGGCTGGATTTACAATTTGCTGACCGACCGGGAATGGACCGGCCGTCATGGGTGAAGCTGAATGCCGGCATTAACGGCATTTACGCCCTGCGCAGCAGCATTGATAATGGCTTTGATGAGAACGGCAGGGGCGCTATCCCCTGGCTGTTCGCATCACCGGGAATATTGAGGCTGTGACGGAGTTGTTTGCCATGTGTGGCTGGATGGTGACGCCTCGCGATGGAGACGTCATGCCTTATGAATTTTTGCTGACGGTTATCGTTTAACTATCTGGCTGAGAATGAATTTTTTTTCAAAAAAGGAGTGAAGGGTATGAGAATTTCCTGGGCTGCGCTGTTGCTGTTTTTAAGTACGGCAACAGGCGCTGCAGATAATTTTATTACTTTTGTTTGCACTGGTAATACGGACGGAGCCCTATGGGTGAAGCACTGAGTAAACATTATATATCAGAACGAAACCTCGATATTGTTGCTCAGTCTCGTGGTGTTAATGTTGACCCTGGTGAAATCACGCCAGAGCAAGGGACCGTCATTACGCTTAAAGCAAGGGGTATTGATGTTTCATCTCACAGGGCTACGCAACTGACCGGGAACGACATTTCTGAATCCGGCCTGCTGCTGACAATGACCGGGAAACACCGTGATAAAATACTGTCTCAGTACCCGGAAGCTAAGGGCAAGGTATTTACAGTCTATGAGTATGCAAAAGGAAACAGTGAAGATTTAAGTGACCCGTACGGGATGCCTCTTTCAGCATATAAAGCCCTTGAAACTCAGCTTGATGAGTTATTACCTCTGGCTCTGGATAAATTTGATAAACAAAACCGCGTCAGCAAACGTTAAGTTTTTTCTATTTCAGGTCAAATGAAGACATGAGGCTCATGATTGAAAATTATTTTAATGCGACATGGTAAGCCTGCCTATTCCAGCAGTAGAAGACTATTAAGCGATGAAATGTTCGGATGGATAAATCAATATAACTTATCGGACATTGGCAGTGACGTTCCACCTGAAAGCTGTAAGCGTGCTGCAAGCATCGCATCAAAGGTTGTGTGCAGTGATTTGCCCAGGGCGGTTTCATCAGTTTATGCACTGGGATGTGAACCTGGCCT